>JBFYMY010000117.1:0-5438 GCA_041304645.1 Thermoplasmatales archaeon | reverse complement strand
CCAGGGGGACGCTCGTCAACAATACCATGAGCAGGGCGCTGAGCCATATACGTTCCATACCAACACTCTCCGAGCCTACCAACTAGATGTTTTTGGCCTTATAGAATTTACTGTAGGCCTTCGCCGAGGACCCATGATATTACCTGGTATATAGATTGAGATTGGTACAGAACGGTAACAACCCTTATTCTCCAGCTTGATCGAGGGGGTATTGCGGGAACCCTTCACTGATCGGCCCTCTTCCTGCGGGTCAGGAACGAAAGGGTCACAGGGACCATGATGATGACCGCAACGGCGGCCGCAAGGGCGAATCCGGGGGTCGGAACGACCTCCTCAGGGACCTCGCCATCTTTCGGTTCGCCGAAATAGGCCGTATAGACCGGATCATGTACCACCCTGTATCCCTCCCATTTCGGGAAGAACACACCATACCAGAACGCCTGTGACCCGAATCCCTTTGGACCCACGGCCTTTGTGCTGTCAGCTGCCAGGAAGCCAGGTGTTGCCCAATTGGCCCTGACCTGCTCGCTCAATCCGTAGGCCATATGGGCAAAGACAATGGCCGAGAACCCGAGCTGCCAGGAGACGAGTATGAGATCGTTCAACTTTGCCTTCATTATCATGTTGTAGGCATCCATGTCCTTGCCGACAGTTGTCTTTGAGATCTCGTTCTCCAGGTCATATTCGCCTCTCAACCCGACCGAGAAGGCCCTGACCCCGCCGGTCTCAAGGTCCATGGTGCCGTTGACGACCTGGTCCCTTCCGGTATCGAGCTGTGCCCCTGTCCGGTTGTCAATGAGCCTGTAATTGGAGGCGAAGACCGTAGTGAAATGGACGGCGCCCACACCGTAGTTATCGGGTATGGTCCTCTGTATATCGTTCGAAGGGATGGGGATCCCGAGTATAACGGCATATATCGCGGTCATCTGCCCAATAGTATAGTACGTCTCTGTCCTGAGGGTTCCGGTCTCCCTGTCGAGCTCTATGTCATATGTTACGGTCAGCTCGGAGAAAGCGAAGACCCAGCCAGTCCTGTGCACCATTGTCAGAAGGGGGTTCTCGGTGGCTATCGCATACATGTTCTTGTAGGTAATGCCCATCTGATAATGGTCGGCCCCTATCGTCTTGACCTGATGGTTGGTCACGGTCGGTGGATACGTCCCGTTCACGACCTTGCTCGCTCCGAACGGTACGACATAGAAGAACCTCTCCCCTGGGCCCGGGACCGAATTGTTGTCCTTATCCTCCCAGACCGTCAGGAAGGCCAGCAGGGCGCCTATGAACATCTCCTGTCCTCCCTTCGTATAGTAATGCATACCGAACATCTGATAGGGCAGGACACCATAATCGCCATTATCGCTCTCTATGCTGTTGAGTGTCACTAGGAACGCCTGGATGTCACCCTCTATGTTAAGATATGATACTCCGAACTCGACGGTCTCGTTCGTCTTCGTCCTGTTCGAGACCGTAGTGTACCATGAGCTCTCATCGAAGGTATGGCCGAAGATAGCGGACTCATCCCCGGGGACCCAGCCGCTGGAGGGCATGACCTGAAGGGTCAGAAGTACCACCGCGATCAGCCCGGCCGGAAATATCTTTCTAAGTGTATTGCCCATGCTATCACCTGCCAATGAAATGTAAGGTATTGTTCCTGTATTAATCCATTTTCTTATCAATATCGATGAAAAGGAAGTACATGTCCACAACTGATGCACAGAACGTTTATGATATGGTTGACGGTTGGGGCGGTGTGGCAACAAGAAAGCATCCAGGCTTCTGGGTCAAGGCCTTCTTCTGGCTGATAGTGGCGACCTATTCCGTCTTCTTCGCCGAGGTCCTTTCGGGCTCCTTCATTTTCCCGTTCTTCAAAGTCTGGGGCTATCTGGTCCTCCTGCCCCTCTATGGCATCCATGCCCTGCTGCTCTTCACACTGGTGGTGAGATGGGGGAACCGCTCCTTCGAAAGCCTGTTCTCCGTAGGTCTCCTCTTCGGCCTCTACGAGGCGTTCATCACCAAGGTCATCTTCAGCCCACCTGACGGCCGGTCCCCGTTCTTCTTCCTTGAGGTCGATTGGCTCCAGGTGAGCGTACTTGTGCTCTGGTGGCACATGTTCATGGCCTTCATCATACCTGTCCTGCTTGCGGTCTCGGCCCTCACCAGGAGGAACGATATTTCCGGCTGGCTCCCTCGACCGGTCAAGATGCTGCTAGCGGACAAGAAGAGGTCGTTCTGGGCCATCATCGCCTTCCTTGTGTGGGCAGGAGCTTTCATGGGCGGGAACACCGACCCTGTTTCCGGACCCCTTGCAGCGGCCTCGGGACTTGCCATCATCTACGCCCTTTCATGGCTGTGGAAGAAAAGGACCGGCAACGCTTTCACCATCGAGCAGCTCCTGCCGGATAAAAAGGAGTTCTTCATCCTCCTTGGGTTCCTTGTGGTATGGTGCTATCTCCTGCTCGGTTCTGCCTTCGGCAGCAAAGGTCTCCCGGGTATCACCGGGCATGCTGTTATCATGATCGTCTATGCCCTCTGCCTCCTCCTAATAATGCTGAAATTGAGGAAGCCTTCGGAAGAGATGGCCCCTTCAGGACCCTTGGTGGAACTCCCCCCCATCGACCTGAAGGCCCTGGTCATAATGGTCCTGGTCCTTGGGGTCTCCATCTCCATCTCGTCGGTCACGGGCCTGGGGTGGTATGTGATCATCTTCTCGTTCCTGGGCGGCTCATTGCTGGGCCTCGTCTGTCTGGCCGCTGCAATCCTCTCCGTGGTCCGGGCATACCTGTTCCCTAGGACCTAGGGATGAGGTAAGGTCCTGCGCTCACCCGTGGAGCTTCTTCATGGTCCATGCCATGTTCCTGCCCAGCGTCCTCATGGTATCCATGCCCTCCTCGTCCTCAAGGACCTTGCCCTTCTGGGGCCCGAAGGCGAAGTTCCAGTACCTGGAGCATGGGATGACCATCTGGTTCAGGAAGAACATGTTGTTGGCCGATATGAACGCATGGACGGCGCCCCCTCTCCGGACCGATATGACCGCCGCCCCCACCTTGCGGGCTAGAAGGTCCCCGTTGGTCCGGCATACCATGCCCGTCCTGTCTATGAAGGCCCGAAGCTCTGGTGTTATATCCCCAAAATAGGTCGGAGACCCTAGGATTATTCCCTGGGCCCCCACCATCTTTTCGATAAAAGTGTTCATCATGTCGTCCGTCTGGACGCATTTCCCGTCCTTGTTCACCGTGCACTTGTAGCATGCAGTGCACGGATGGATGGGCCTCCTGAGCTGGATGAGCTCCGTGGTGATGCCCTCCTTCTCGAGCTCCTCCAGCACCGCTTTGAGCAGCAGGGTCGTGTTCCCATCCGGTCTCGGGCTAGAATTGAAAGCCACTGCCTTCATCCTTGTCACCGCATCCGCCAATGCAAAGCGAAATAATAAACCTGTGAGATGGCGGACCTTCAATCCTGCTTCCATGTGGTGAGCTTCACTCCGAGCAGGAACACTATCACGGCGAAGATGGCGATTACCGACATGTAGCCCAGTGCTGCCATGGTATCATTGAATATCATGGCCTCTCTCAGGGCCTGGTTCACATAGTAGAGAGGGAGGGCCTTGGCAATGGTCTGGATGAATGCGGGCATAGCTTCCACCTCGAAGAAGGTCCCTGACAGGAACATCATGGGGAACGTGATCGCATTGGCAAGGGCCGCGGCCGCTTGGGCATCCTTGACGAACCTCACCACCAGCATCGATAGGCCAGTGAAGGCGAATGCCTCGAAGATAACGATGAGGGCGACAATGGGATTCATATGGAGCCTGGCCCCGAAAACGATGCGGCCCACGAGCAGTATCATTATTGCGGTAAGGGCTGCTAGGAACAGTTGGAAAAGCATGGTCGATAATATCCATTCTCCCCTTGTGATGGGGGTTGTCGAAAGCTTCCTGAAGATGCCCTTCTTCTTGAGCTCGGTATCCCCGAAGATGGTCCCGAAAACGGCCCCTGACATCACTGACAGGCCTATGACCCCGGGTATGAAGAACTCTATGTACTCGAAGTCCTCGGGGCTAATGGTATCACCCTCGGTGAGCCCCATGACGTCCGTTGAGTTCGTCATGACCTTGTTAAACTGGCCCACAACGCTCGATAGTATGGAGTACTTCACTTGCGAGGAGCTCTGGGACCGGTCCATGTGGAGGGTCAGATTGACCTGTGAAGACCTGTTGCCCGCCAAATTCCCCTCCAATCTCTCCTGATAGCCTTCGGGTATGACGATTATGAAACCCGCCTTCTCATCTTCCACCAGGTCATCGAGCTCCCTGTCGGGACTGACCTTGTGGACCTCGAATGCCTTGACACCTTTCAGGCTCATGGTAAGGTTCTCGGACATGGGGGTCCGGTCCCTGTCCTGGAGATAGATCTCGTAGGTCACGTTGTCGCTCTCGGAGAAGATGAATCCGAACAGGAGCATTAGGATGACAGGGAACAGGAACGTGAAGAAGAGACCGCCCTTGTCCCGTATGAAATCCCGGAAAGTGACCAGGAAAACGGAATAGATCCTTCGAGGGTTCATGGTCTGTCCCCCTCGTCCTTCAGGGCCTTCCCGGTGAGCTTGAGGAAGACCTCCTCCAGATTGCTCCTCCTTACGTTCAATGCCTTGTAGTTCAGGCCTGAACCCTTGACCAGCTCGAGGATACCGAGTATCTGGTCCTTGTTCTTCAGGTTCATGACCGCCTGGGACCCCTTGACCTGGACCTGCCCGCAGCCCATTCCGTTCAGGAACGGGACGAGCTTCGCATCTATGCCCGTTAACGTCAGGACGAGCCCGGCCCCGTGCTTGTCTATGAGTTCGTCCACCGTTCCCTCGGCGATTATCCTGCCCCGGTTGATTATGGCGACATGGTCAGCGAGCTCCTGAGCCTCTTCCATGTAATGGGTGGTGAGGAAGACGGTCCTCCCTTCCCTCTTCAGGTCCCTTATCACCTTCCAGACCTCCTGTCGGGATTGGGGGTCAAGGCCGGTAGTGGGCTCATCCAGAAAGATTATCTCCGGATCGTTGACCAGGGAAACTGCGATGCCTACCCTCTGCTTCAGACCGCCCGATAGCTTCTGGTACTGTTTCCTGGCATGCTCCTCTATGTTCAGGAGCTTCATCAGTTCCTTTGCGCTCCGTTTGTTCCCGTAGAGGCTGGAGAAGAACGATATCGTTTCGCTCACGGTGACCCTGTCGAAGGACGAGAACTCCTGTGGAAGGACCCCTATCCTGCCCTTGACCTTGTTCGTCCCGTTGGTAATGTCCATGCCAAGCATTTGGATGGAGCCCTTTGTGGGGGTCCTTATGCCCTCTATCATCTCGACCGTCGTGGTCTTGCCGGCCCCGTTGGGACCCAGGAAGGCGAAGACCTCCCCTTTGACGATCCTGAGCGATATGCCGTCTACGGCATTGAC
>JBFYMY010000116.1:0-4096 GCA_041304645.1 Thermoplasmatales archaeon | reverse complement strand
TTCACAGGCCTCCTAATAGCCAGGAAATATCATGAGATGAGAGGTGACCTGAAGAGGGACGAGGTCATCGTCCCTGATTCGGCCCACGGCACCAATCCGGCATCCGCCGTGATGGCAGGGTACAAGATCGTGGAGATCAAGTCCGCACCGGACGGCTCGGTGGACCTTAACGCTCTGAAGGGAGCCCTTACCGAGAGGACCGCAGCGTTCATGATAACCAACCCATCCACGCTTGGGATATTCGAAAGGAACATATGCGAGGTCCAGCAGGCCTGCCACGATGCCGGGGCGCTCCTCTACTATGATGGAGCGAACCTGAACGCACTCATGGGAAAGGCAAGACCCGGGGACATGGGCTTCGATATAATGCATTACAACCTGCACAAGACCTTCTCGACACCGCACGGCGGCGGTGGCCCAGGTTCTGGACCTGTTGCCGTGAACTGCGAGCTTGTGAACTACCTACCGGTCCCGGTCGTGGTGAAGGAAGGTAAAAGGTTCAAACTGGACTATGACAGACCGGAGACCATAGGGAAGGTAAAGGGCCTGTTCGGGAACATTGGTGTGATAGTGAGGGCCTGGGCCTTCGTCAAGGTCCTGGGAGGAACGGGGTTGAAAAGGGCATCGGAGCTCGCTGTCCTGAACGCGTCCTATATCCGGAGCAGGATAGAATCGGTATATCCGGTGCCGTTCAATTCGCCCAGTAAGCATGAGTTCGTCGCCTCTGCCGATTTCCTCAAGGAGAAGGGAGGGAGCGCAAAGGATGTCGCGAAGATGCTGGCCGAGAGAGGGCTCCACCCTCCTACGAACTATTTCCCGATGATAGTGAGCGAGGCTCTGATGATAGAACCGACCGAGAGCGAGACCATGGAGGAGCTTGACCTGTTCTCCGACGCCCTGTTGGACATTGCAAAGAGGAGCGCGGAGGAATACAAGCTGGCCCCAAGGACCACGACCGTTAGCAGGGTGGACGAGATCGGGGCAGCCAAGAACCTCATACTCAACTGGAACCAGTTCCCCAAGGAGCAGTAAAGCCATACTGGTCCCCTTAGCAGCTTTAATAAACAACCATCCCTTGGGTGATGGGCCCAAGGCCCGATAGGAGCAGTGATAGTATGGTCCAGGACAGCGAAATGGAGATTTTTGTGGTCGGTCTGGGAGCCAGCGGTCTGTACGCATCCAAGAGCGCCTTGAACACGAACAGGAAATGCCGTGTGACGATCGTCGAGAAGAGGGATTTTGACCAATTCTCGCCGTGCGGCCTTCCGTTCGTCATAGAGGGCATGGTCCCTGATTTCGAACACCTGAAACATGCGGTTCCTGAGGTCAAGGGAAAATTATCGAAGCTCCTGTCCCACGAGGTCCAAAGTATCGATCCAGCAGCAAAGACCCTTGAGGTCAGGGACATAAGGAGCGGTGAGCTTGTGGTCCTCCGCTACGACGCTCTGATCCTATCCAGCGGTACGTTTCCCCAGAACCTTCCCATACCAGGTGCCAAAGAGCTGCTTGGCAAGGGGGTCTATTTCTGCTCCAACATCGATGATTCATCGGACATATTGAGTGCTGCACTTCGGTCACAGAGAAAGAAGGCCGTTGTGGTTGGAGGGGGAGCAATAGGCCTGGAAGTGGCCGTTGCTCTGAAAGAACGGGGGCTCGAGGTCCACATCACGAAGAGGACTCCACCCCCATTCCCCAGGAACCTGGACCCTGAGATGGGGAAGCTCGTTACTGACCACCTGACGGAACTGGGCATAAAGGTCCATTTCGGAAAGGGGATAGACGCAATTAACGGGGTTGACAGGGTAGGATCGGTCCTCATAGCCGGAGAGACCATCGAATGCGACCTCGTGGTCATGGCGGTGGGTACCAGCCCCAACACCAAGCTTGCCCAGAGCGCGGGATGTAGCGTGACCAAGGAAGGGGTCGTTGTGAATAACAGGATGGAGACCTCCGTCAAGGACATCTACGCAACGGGAGACCTTGTCCAGACCTATTCCAGACTGGACAGGTCACCTGCGACCATGCAGCTTGCCACCTCAGCTTTCAGACAGGGGATGGTGGCCGGGACGAACGCTGCCGGCGGGAACGCCGAGTACGCCGGGGTCCTCAACACCTTCCTGACAAAGATAGGGAAGCTGGAGATAGCGACGACCGGATACACCCTGGAACAGGCCCTTGCCCTGGGCTATCAGGCCAAAGCGATATCGACCAAGAAGGAGATCAAACCGCATTACATGCCCGACTGCCCCGATATCAACCTAAGGGTGGTGGCGGACGAGAGGGACGGCCGGATACTGGGGTTCCAGGCGATAGGCGAACAGGGGGCCGGATGGAGGGCCAACATATTCGCACTTGCCATACAGGCCAAGATGACGCTTTCGGACCTGATGGACGCAGAACTATCGTACAATCCCCCAGTGTCCCAGATGTACGATCCCATCTATCAGCTTGTGGAGATAGCCATGAAGAGGCTGAGGCTGGAGCTGAAGGCCCCGAAAGAGGTCTTCCTCCCCGGTAAGGCATGATGGGGCCTCAAGCGCAAGAGATATGATGGGGACGAACGGTTCGGGGAACGGTCAGATGCTTACAGAGAAAGAAATGAAGAAGAGGGTCAAGGAGGAAGCATCCTCCGACCCCGACAGGTTCTTCCCCACTGGTACTATGAGGGCGCTCGGCCTTGAGAGGAGACAGTGCCCCAAATGTGGTACGAGGTACTGGAGCGCCGATCCGGAAAGGACGGTCTGCGGAGAACCGGCCTGCGAGGGTGGTTATTCGTTCATAGGGAAGAAAAGCTGCGAGCACCGGATGGACTTCATAGGTGTATGGAAGCGTTTCTCGGAGCTCTTTGAGAAGAGGGGCTACACGCCCATCAAGAGGTATCCCTCCATATCCCGATGGAACCCCACCTCCGAGTTCACCCTTGCTTCCATCACCGACTTCCAGCCCTATGTCGTCAGAGGTGCCGTCAAGCCGCCTGCCAATCCGCTAGTCGTTCCCCAGACCTGCCTGCGGTTCAATGATGTCGATAACGTGGGGATAACCGGCAGGCACAACACCGGTTTCATAATGATAGGGCAGCATGCCTTCGTACCCGAAGAGAGGTTCGACCAGCCCAAGTACTTCGAGGACATCCACGCCTGGTTGATAGAAGGAATGGGGATACCGCTCAAAGATATCGTCTATCACGAGGACGCATGGGCTGGCGGGGGGAACTTCGGCTGCTCACTAGAATTCTTCTCCAGAGGGCTGGAGATAGGCAATCAGGTCTATACGATGTACGAAAGGGACGGGGATACGCTCAAGGGATTGGACATAAGGGTCCTTGATATGGGCATGGGCCAGGAGAGGCCTGCATGGTTCTCCCATGGTACCCCTACCGCCTACGAACCGAACTTCCCGACCGTTATGAAAGAGCTGTTCAGGATAGGCGGGATCCCGGAGTCAGGTCCAGAGAAGGAGCTGCTCTCAAGGTTCCTTCCTTACTCAGCGCTCCTGAACATGGACGAGGTGGATGACCTTGATAAGGTCTGGAAGTCGATATCGTCCAAGATAGGGGCCGATGAGAGACAGCTCAAGGAAACGGTGATGGTGCATGCTGGATTGTATTCCATAGCCGACCATTCCAGGGCGCTCCTCTTTGCCCTTACCGACGGCGGGCTTCCCTCCAATTCCGGCGGGGGGTACAATCTAAGATTGATTTTCCGAAGGGCAATGGACTTCATAGAGAGGTACGGCTGGGACATCGACCTGGGGGAGGTCTGCCGGTGGCATGCTGAATACCTGAAGCCCCAGTTCCCGGAGATGCTGGAGTCCGTTAGCGAGGTCAGGGAGATAATAGAACACGAGACAAGGAAGTACAAGGCCACCAAGGAGAAGGCCGTATCGACGGTCTCCAGGCTCAAGGATAGGGAAGCGCAGGGAAGGCCGGTGACCGTAGATGATCTGATCACCCTCTACGATTCCCAGGGCATAACCCCAGACCTCATCGTTAAAGCGGGTGTGGACATAGATGTCCCCCATGATTTCTACAAGAGGGTCTCCGAGCTCCACGAGAAGGGTGAGACCCAGGCCCAGACCCACAAGGATGTGAGGGTCC
>JBFYMY010000115.1:0-15338 GCA_041304645.1 Thermoplasmatales archaeon | reverse complement strand
CATTCCTCCGGTGGTTCCAGCATCCGAGAGATAGCTGAGACAAATGGGTCCCACAAGGAGATGGGCGGGAATGAAGCCCCTAACAACCGTGGCATATTTTAACCTTTGTGTAATGCGGTGTTCCAGGTACGATGCTGGCTCCCTCATGGTCTCATCCTTCGCTCGGTTGCCCCCAATATGCTGGATGGTAACCATCCAATAATATCGATGGTTCTTTTTATAAATATATTTATCTCATGTGAAAGGGTCCTCGTGCTCTCGAACAATGATTGCGAACAGGAAGAGAATGCCCGACCCAGGATGGTCGGTGAGATCGATCGTGTTAAGGGACGATGCTCATGTGTACGGTGTCCCTGTCATCTCTTCAGGGATGGTCAGGTCCATCTGTTTGAGCATGGTGGGTGCGATATCGGCCAATGATCCATCCCCGCCTCTTAACGTCATATTCTTTCTTATGCCCTTTCCTATGTAGATGAGCGGGACAGGGTTCGTGGTGTGGGCAGTGAAGGGCGAGCCCTTCTCGTAGTTCCACATCTGCTCCGCGTTCCCATGGTCAGCTGTCACCATGATCTGGTATCCGTTCTCCAGAGCGGTCGAGACCACCCTGCCCAGGCACTCGTCCACGGTCTCTACCGCTTTGATGGCTGCGGGTTCTATGCCTGTATGCCCCACCATGTCCGGGTTGGCGAAGTTCAGTACTATCAGGTCGAACGACCTCTTCTTTAGCGCTTCCTCTGCCCTGTCGGCGACGGTCCTTGCTGACATCTCGGGTTGGAGGTCGTAGGTCTTGACCTTGGGGGAGGGGACGAGCACCCTCTCCTCGTTCTCGAACGGTTCCTCCTTTCCGCCGCTGAAGAAGAATGTGACGTGGGCATACTTCTCGGTCTCTGCTATCCGCAGCTGTTTGAGACCCGCTCGTGAGATGACCTCTCCCGTCGTGTTCGTCATGAGAGGCTCCTTGAATGCGATGTGGGTGAAGAACGTCGTATCGTAATCCGTCATCGCTATGAAGTGGGGTTTGACCATCTTGGTCCTCAGGAAGCCGTCGAAGAACGGGTAGATGAAGGCCTTGGTGATCTGTCTAGCCCT
Organism: Thermoplasmatales archaeon; assembly: GCA_041304645.1. Lineage (GTDB taxonomy): Archaea > Thermoplasmatota > Penumbrarchaeia > Penumbrarchaeales > Penumbrarchaeaceae > JALOTP01. The sequence continues at coordinate 14,249 of JBFYMY010000115.1, read as the reverse complement.
GTCCGGTCTGAAGTTGAAGAATATCAGTGTGTCACCGTTCTTGACGAGACCCTCGGGGTCTCCCTTCTTGTTTACGATCTGCACAGGAGAAATGAACTCATCGGTCTCCCCTTTTGCGTAAGACGCAGATATGACATTTACGGGGTCCGTCGATGTGCTCTTTATGGGCTCCGTGTAGCAGATGTAGGCTTGTTCGGTCCGGTCCCATCTACGGTCCCGGTCCATCGCATAGAACCTGCCCATCACGGAAGCGACCTTGACCCTGCCCCTTGGGTCGATGGTCCTCAACCTTGAGATCAGCTCCTTCATATCGTCCATGCCCTGGTTGGGATCGACGTCCCTTCCGTCGGTTATGGCATGTATTCTTATCTTTTCCAATCCTTTTGAAAGTGCTAGTTCCATGAGCGCAAACAGATGCTCCATATGGGAATGGACCCCGCCCTTGGACATGAGCCCCATGAGATGCAGGGTGCCCCCGCCCCTTCTGCATTCTTCCATGCCATCGACGAATACCCTGTTCTTCCGAAAGCTTCCGTCCTCTATCGCCTTGGATATCTTGACCAGCGGTTGATAGAGGACCCTGCCGGCCCCCAGTGTCAGATGGCCCACCTCGCTGTTCCCCATCTGCCCTTTAGGAAGACCGACCGCTTCCTGTGATGCCTCTATCAACCTGTTGGGATATTCGGCAAGGTACCTTGTGAAGTTCGGGGTTCTTGCGAGCCTCACGGCATTGTGCTCGGTCTCATCAGAATGCCCCCAGCCGTCCAGGACCACCAGGAGCATCCTCTTCGTCTTGGGGATGGGCATCAGTATTCCTCCTTGTGGAGGTTATGCTTTCGATATAATCATTTTGGATGTACTTATCTTGAATCTATGTAGGTCATAGAAGAACATGGAAGCCTCAAAAGAGTAGAAGGTATACAGGAATGGCCAGGAAGGCCCCTATCAGTATAGTGATGAGGTTCACGGAGTCATTGGACAGATATCCCTTGCTCTGCAGGGTCGCACCGAGAAGGCTGTCTATCTGGCATCCTACGAAGCCCAGGAAGGCTATGACCGGGATGAGCCACCAGTTCGCTGCCAAGGTATGTGAGGACGAGGCGAGCCACTTGTCCGTTATGAGCTGGAAGCCGAAGAATGCCATCAGAAGGGCACCGAAGGTCGCAGAGAGATTGCCAAGGAGCGATACGCCACCATCGACCCCGGGTTCGACTACCTGTTTCGGATCGGTTATCAACCTGGGCCTCTTTGCCATTATTCCTATCTCGCTCGCGAAGGTGTCCGCCGCTGCAACCGCCAGGGCGGTGATGAACATGAAGCCGGGCAGTCCGTCCGCTATGTGGTCCAATGGCCCCGATAGGATAGCTATGGAGAGGGGGATTATGCCGTTCGCCAGTACGTTCTTGACCCCCCTTTCTCCGTTCTTCCCCTGAGCTGAGCCCTTCTCGGACTTCCTATCGAACTTCCAGATGGTGACCGTGTAGCTGATGAACAGGAACAAAAGGAGCAGCAGGAACCAGAACATGTCGGAATACCCTATGAGGAAGAACCCAAGGACGGCCGCTATCATGCTCGCTAGCTTGTCAAGGACCCCTCTGAAGTAGACATAGACACCTAGTAGAGTACACAATGCTAGGGAAATAAGGAGCATCTTAGCATCAAGGTTCGGGAGCAGGATGGATGCCAGGTCAGCCATCGGAGCTACCCAAGAAGGACCATTTATTAAATTGTTTTCATGCGTCCTGGGAGAATATCAAGTAAATGTATTATTATCAAGGATATTATATGACCTATTGTGGCCGAGCCCGATGAAGTTGACCCGCTGAGGTTCAGGAAGGAGCTGGAGAAGGCCCGTAACCTGGACTTTGAAGGTATCAGGACCTTCAGCGTTCCCGAGGCCGCAGGGACGATGGAGAGGGAAGTGAACGAGAAGGAGCTCCTGCTCGACGATGTGGTCTCCACCGTCAAGGTCCAGGGATACGATACGGAAGGGCCTCCACCGCCTTCCCCCGATGCCGAGAGGAAGGCGCTCGAGAGGGCCGATCCCACCGGGGACTACCGGAGGAACAGGAAGGAGTACAGGGTCCTCTGTCCCACCTGCAACGGCAAGGGCAAGTGCATAGAATGCGGCGGTAGGGGTAGGAGGTACCTGTTCCTTAGGTGCAAGAACTGCGAAGGGAGCAAGAAGTGTCCCGATTGCGGCCGAGAGGTGGACGTTCCCTGTCCCAAATGCGGGTCCCTTATGAGCTCCCTTTCGGATTCGTGCAAAAGATGCGGCAACTTCTTCGCCTGTCCATCCTGCGGCAGGTCCCTGCCTGCGCTTGCTACAAGGTGCATGTCCTGCGGTGCAGAGGGAAAGTGCTTTTCCTGCAAGAAACCCGTCCCGGTCCAATATACCAGGAAATGCCCCCACTGCGGGACGTTCGGAAATGTCGGGGTTGTGAAACCTTAAAATATGTTGTGGCCCTGTCACCGCACAGGTCGGATCCCATGGTCACCCCTCAGAACCTCCTTGAGAAATGCGTCAACAGGCAGGTAGTTGTAATTTTGAAGGACGGAAGGAGCATGGAGGGGATGCTCACCGGGTTCGATGAGTACCTTAACATGGTCCTTGAGGGGACAGAGGAGCAGAACAAGGAGAACAAACGGAGGCTTGGGACGGTAGTGCTCCGCGGTAACAACGTCGTTTCCATAAGTCCCAAGGAATGAGTTCCGTTCAGAATCCCAATTGGACCGTGGTCGATGCCACCGGCGTTATATCGTTCTCTATGCATCTTTCTATCAGCCAGATGATATCGCTTTTGGTGTCTTCCAGGGGTGTACCCAGAAGGGCATCGTTGTTGCCGCCCTGGATGATGCAGTGGTCCGGGTAATGCGGCAGCACTTCCATATCGAACCTCTTCGTCATTCCGAAATATGTGTTCCCTGCTATGCCGCGGTTGATGAAGGTTCTCTTGGTAGCCTTGGCCATCCAAAAGGGGTATTGATTGGGGCTGTCAAGTTCCGGGTCCACCGGGAGCCCGTTCCGGTCGAGCTCCCTTAGAGGATAGCCCTGGGTGTGGGAGTCTCCAAGACATACAACGACGGAGAAGTCGGTATCCAAAGAGAAGTATTCCTTGAGGAAAGTGTCAGCAAGCCTCCGGTGGCCGTCAAGGTTGAGGTGGGCGTTGTCGCCTATAGCTACCCTGGGATCGAGTAGGTCCTGCCTGTCGGGGCTGGCGAATGCGGAGTAGAGGTCCACACATGGTACGAGCCTTCTTTGGCATTCCTCCTTCAACCATTCGTTCAGGGAGATTATGAAAGCGGAGGTGCGCTCCCTGAACCTCTCTGCGGCAGTTACCTTGGTGGAACCGGTGTTGATCTCCATCGGGACGGGAACAAGTACAATCATTATTAATCCTGTCCCGTCAGGTCTTGTTCGAAGGGTTTATAGTCTTCACTCCGTTCAGCCTATAAACCCTAATGAACTGGAACGCCCCGATAGGGTAGTCTGGATATCCTAGGAGCCTGCGGAGCTTTTGACAGGGGTTCGAATCCCCTTCGGGGCGCCAATTCATTTTTATCGGAATTATTATTAATCAGATTCGAACCCCTTGGGGTCTTTGGACAGATAACATGGTATCATTGGTTGAGGTCCAGAGATGAGGAAAATCCAGTATGGATTTTTCTGACATTCGAATCCCCTTCGGGGCGCCATTTAATCTTTAATGGATCATTCTATCATCGGGTTCGAACCCCCGGTCTTTTGACCTAAACGGGGGTCTTCAAGCACCCTTCAACCCCTTCATTTCCACTGGAAACGCCCAAAGGCCGTCTTCTTAATTATATATTTAAAATTAATGATAAATATCCCAATGATGTATGCTTGGGATATCCCTTTTTCTCACTAAAAATGAACAAAATCTTAAATACTAAACTCTGCACTCGATTTCTTGTGTTCGGGTAAGACCCGGCACGGAGGACAAAAACATGCAGACGAAAAAGAACGATATGGGCGTGTCGCCCGTCATAGCCGTTATCCTGATGGTTGCGATAACGGTCGTGTTAGCGGGCGTCGTGTTCCTGTGGGCGCAGAGCTTCACAGACCAGGCTGGAGACGATGTGAAGACTCTGAACCTGAAGGTAGGCATTGATTCAAACGCCTTCCTTTGCGGAGCAAATGCAGACCATGCTGGTGTAGAGATTGAAGTTCTCGGTGGAACCATAAACTGGAACGAATACAAAATTTTGATTAACGTAGGAGGCAGTGATATTATTCTTTATAATGCACTAACCTCTGTCGATGTATCTGCTGCTCCACTGAGCGCAAATGGAGATAGCCAGTCACTTGCAGGAGAAACAGTGTGGTATACTCAGGATACATTAACAACTGCATCGGTAACAGTTGGGTCACCCTATACTGTTAAAATCGTAGATATTGATGGAAATAGGGTTGCTTGGAAATCAGAAAATGTAATAGCAACAGCTTAAATATTCAAAATATAACTCGAAGCCCCTTTCTTTTTGAAAGGGGCTTTTTTTTTCTTTTTTTTGATTTTAATAAAAGATTTTTAATAATAAATCAGGTCATCTTAAACTTCAGTGGAGTTTTATATATGAAAAAAAATAGTCTATCGATCTTTGGTGTGTCACCTATTCTTGCCATTCTTCTTTTAATAGCAATAACCCTGATGATAGCTGGTGTTACGGCGGTTTGGGTCTTTTCTTTACTGAATAATGACCACGATACCGGGGGTATCTATGTTTTCGATATCGAACTTTATTCATCAAGTGATGAACTGATCCTCCAATTGATCGATGGAGACCCATTCAACACGACCGATTCGAAAATGTTAATAGACGACATAGAGATCACTCTTACCCCGGTTCAGATCATGATCGGGTCTGATGTGAACATAACATGCGGTTTTGATGTCATCCAAGGTCAGGAATACACAATAAAATTAGTAATGAATAATAAAGTGGTATTATATCAAGAGAAAGTAGCGTTATGAACGTTTATTTTTTTTTAGGTTCTCAAGACCTTCGGTTTCTTTTTACCTTCAGTTTTAATGAATGTATCCTTCTTACTGGCAACTATCCCAGTGCATACTCCGGTCACTATGGCCGATAGTATGTTGTATCCCCCCCACAGGAGCAAGGGCCAAATTACTGATGTTCTCTCATTGACGGCGAAGATGATCGCGAACATCAGCATGATGCCGCCCAAAATGAACGTCAATACCGCTCCCATCCCCATCAGCACCACCGCAAGGGTGAACCTCTCCCCCTTGAATGCGAAATAGCCTCCTATCACCTGGCTCGATAACGCGAATGCCAGGACCAGGAGGATGGCTATTATCACTACGAGAGCTATCAATGCAGCTATGATGATGATGATGAAGATGATTATGAACAGTGCCGCCCACTCATTCCCCTTCCCCTGATCATCAAGGATGAGGGCAACAAGCATCACTGCAAGGAACACGAAACCTATCAATCCTCCAAGTAGGGTCAGCAGGGATACGATGAGAGTGGGTACGCCTGCTATCATCGATACGACGGATGCGGTCTTCCTTGTCCCGTCATCCTTCCCCGTTCTCGCTTCCTTCGGCCTCATTCTCGGACCCTCCCCTGGGCCCTTTCAATGCCGCTATCAGGCAGGCCAGCCAATCGTCGCCCGCCCTCTTCAGACCATCCACCGAATCCGAACTTATGGTCGCTTTCACGACCTTCCCCTCGACGGTAGTGGTGACCCAGCCGTCATCATCCACCGACAGCGACCCCCCGACCACCCTTGCTTCATCCTCGCTGTCGAGCTCCACCGTGATGGTGGTCCGATTGGTATTAGGACCTTTTCCATCATCACTAGACATTGCCTGACCCCTTGCCCTTTAGCTGCTTACCGACCAGCATATCGCACATGGAGAGGAACCCTTCCGTATTCCCATCCTGGAAGCTTCCTCCGGCCGCTACATCGTGACCCCCACCCTCCCCGCCGTACATGGTACTGGCCTCCCTCATCACGGCCCCCAGGTCCAATCCCTTACCGCACAGTCTCCTGCTGCCCCTTGATGACACCTTGACCTTTCCCCCACCGTCATCAGGACGTGAGAGCGCAAGCATGGGCTTCTCATGGTCGAAGAGGAAGTTATGAGCTATCCCGGCTATCGTCCCGGCAAGGGAGTCCTCGGAAACCTCTATCCACTGGATGCTATCCATCGTATGGACCCCCTCCTTTATCGTCCGAAGGAGATGGTCCTGTATCCTCTTCCTGATGTCCGCCCTTACCTTCATGGCGGTCTGGAACGCCTCTTTGGAGCCCCAAACGACCTCGAACCCAAGAGCGGTCTGCTTGCTCCTGCCGCAGCTGTCTATCATATAGGCAAGGTTAGAGAGGCTGCCCCATTCATGGGAGAAGAGGTTCTCCCTGAACAGTTCCGCGACCGTGGTGGGATGTACACCGTCCTTGAGCAGGTTGACATAGATGAAGCTGTTCAGCACCCTGATGGAATCCTCGTCCAGCTCATCTACCTTCTTCTCGGGTCCTATCCTGAGCTTTCCCAGAAGCGACCTTGCCCCTGCCTTATCGCCGGAAACTCCCTTTATGAAAGGTTCATTGGCCCTGAAGAGGGCATCCTCTATGTCGGTTCCCTGCAGGGGCATACCTTTGAACCCTGTCACGAGCCCCTTCTCCACGGCCAGTTCCTTGATGCCGTGGTTCAGCCCCGTAAAATCGGGGACGTGCTGCCTGTCAGCTATGGACCCGGCAAGCGAATAGATGGAGAGGTCAGCGTTGTCGGGCGAGAGCGCCATGGCAAGGAGGAACGACAGCGTGGAGCCGGAACCTCCGTTGGTCCCGTCTATGCCGTGGAAGCGGGGGTTGATCTCCAAGAGATTCGACCCCTCGGGGGATGAGAACGGCTCGTCCCTCTTCTCGGGCCTGTGATGGTCTAGAACGATCCCACGGACCCCCAGCTCCCTGACCTTATCGGATATATCGGAAGCGTAGGTCGAGCCCATGTCGGCGATCATCAGTAGTTCGAAGTCGCCCTTTATCGCCTGGATGTCCTCTTTCTTCATAACGTCGCTCATGGAGACATGGAACCTTTTTCCGGCCCTGTGAACGGCCTTCGCAACTATCCCCGCCGAACAGATACCGTCCCCATCGTAATGGGAATATATCCTCACGGTCCCGCAGCAATTGTGCACAAGGGCCGCGGCCTCCTTGAACCTCTCGGCCATTGGTGCGGGCACCTTCAAAGATCTCAGTGGGTCCTCCATGGGAAGCACTCTGCCGATGCTCGGAGGAGGTCCGCCTTATTAAAAGGTAATCCAAGAGAGCTTATTCTGCGACTATGAGCTTGGCGTTCTCTAACTTGTAGGCCCATTTCTGAGGAAGGACGCCCTTCCTGGAATAGTACCTGCCGAGCCTCTTGATCTTCGCTTCCGTGAGGTGGAGGGACCTGACGTTGTGAAGGTCCTTCTTCCTGGTCTTTAGGTGCTTGTGGAGACGAACTGCCTTCTTCATCAGGTTGACGATGTCCTCTGGATAGTCCATCTTGACACCGTTCTCCTTCAATACACCGTACATGGATGTGCCAAGAGCGGTCTTGACGTCCGGGATGCCGTGGAGGTCCCTGAGCTCTATCCCTATCCTTGATGTGGTAAGCCCCTTGTTGTGCTTATCGAGGATGAGAGATACTACCTTCTGCCTGTCCGCCTCTATCCATGCTGGCCTCTGGTTCCTTATAGGCCTTCTGGAAGAGGACCGGCCCCTTCTCCTTGAATGCATCCTTGCCATGGAAGATCATACTCCGGTTCGGGTGGAGGGGTCCATATATACTTTTCATATATAAGCCTTGGTCATGGGCAGGCTCATTCTCTAAGCCGAAATGGTACAGGCCAACCCATAAAATCTTTATCAAGGGCATTCCTAACAGGTCATCATGTCCTCTCATCTGGTCAGGGACCTTTCGATATTGTCGATGGTAATCCTCCTTGCAGTATCGGTTCCTTTCTCTACAGGTTCCGGCCAAGAAAGGGCAGACCATGTGACAGGTGCGACCAAACCCGTTCCCGGTGACGGTATCCCTTGGGGGGGGATCCCAGATAGGACTATGGAAAAAGGGAACCTTTCGGCACAGCAGTTGGCGATAGCATCCATGATAGAGGCGGTGGGGGAGGAGAACCTCCATACCTACATATCGAAGCTCCAGGGGTTCGGTTCAAGATTGTACCGGGCACCGGGGATGTACCAGACCACCGAATGGCTCGCGGACCTCCTTGCAGGGAACGGTGACTTCATCGTAACGTACCATAACATAACACTGGACAGGGGGACACTTGGTATCTTTCAGGTATCGAGCATCATCCTGACACTTCCGGGTCTAAATACTAGCTCGGACAAGGTCTATTACATGTTCGCTCACGACGATTCCGTTCAGAACGAGGATTACGATGCGCTCCTGACTAGCTGTCCCGGGGCTGATGACGACGCCTCGGGATGCGCAGCGGTCATAGAGGCTGCAAGGGTAATGGGCAGGTACAGGTTCCAGGACACGCTCAGGTTCGCCTTCTTCAACGCGGAGGAGATAGGGCTCATCGGTTCGGACTACTGGGCGCAGAACATGACGGCACGGATGGAGAACGTCCCGGCCTTCATAGATTACGATATGATAGGTTACTGCAGAGGTACGATGGAGTACGAGCTCGACCTCTACTACAGGCCTTCATCCGCCCCTATAGCGGCCGAGCTACTGGACATCAACTCCAGGTACGGGATAGACCTCAGGATACGCCCCTACCTGACCTCATCAAGGATACCCTCGGACATCCAATCGTTCTATGACCAGGGCTATGAAGGTGTCATGGGCATAGAGGAGGATTTCAACCCGTTCTATCATACCAAGGCCGACACGATAGAGAAGCTCAATCTCTCCCTGGTCAAAAAGAGCACACAACTGTCAGTTGCGGCATTGTCGGAGTGGGCCAGGCTTCTCTATGTTGATGTGAGCATCCCCTCCGATGGGTTGGTCCTCTCATCGACGGAACCGGATGAGGGCGATGATGTCACCATCAACGTGACCATGAACAACACCGGGAACCTGGATGCCGGTGACCTTCGGGTGACCCTGTACTGCGATGGCTCTCCATTTGCCACCAGGACCGTTGATGTCGGTGCGAATTCTTCCGTAATGACGAACGCGGTCTGGAAAGCGGCCGTGGGCCTCCACAACATCTCGGTGAGGCTGGACCCGGAAAGCAGCATCGTCGAATCCGATGAGACCAACAATGAGGCCTATGAGATGGTCGCCGTGAACGATGTCCCCGTTGCTATCATGGTCCCTTCCAGCGCTCGTGCGATGACGGGTGAGAACATAAGGCTCGACGCCTCTCTCTCGCACGATGACGTTCACGGTGTCGAGGATTATCTTTTCGAAATGGGTGATGGTAACTCCAGCGGTTGGACCGTCTCTTCATCCTACGAATGGAGCTATGCCCGGGATGATAACTATACCATAACGCTAAGGGTCAGGGATGGAAAGGGAGCTATCAGTGTACCCTTCCTTACGGTCATCGAGGTCCTCAACAGACCACCCATTGCAGATGCCTCGTCCAATATGAGCAGGGCATTGACATTGGTCCCCATCAGGTTCACCTCCGGAGCCCTTGACCTCGATGGTACGGTCTCCTGCAGATGGGATTTTGGTGATGGCTCGCATTCTGAGGAGATCGACCCTGTGCATACTTTCCTCAAGAGGGGTACCTACGAAGTGGTCCTTGAGGTATTGGATGATGACCTGGCATACACCACATCATCGTTGAACATCAATATCGATGGAAGGGTACCGAGCGCATCCATCGCCCTGCTGTCAGATCAGGGTGATATCAGGACCGAGTTCCTGCTAAGAGCGAACGTCTCGGACCTTGACGGGACCATAGCCTCCTACCACTGGGACCTGGATGATGGGTCCTTTTCGACAGAGGCATCCTTTTACCATAGTTACGAACGCCCGGGGACCTATTCCGTAAGACTGACCGTCATGGATGATGATGGAATGAGCGCTGTCAGCACCATCAATGTTCTGGTCATGGACACACCTCCGACGGCCGTTGGTTCATGCTTTCCCCTTGAGGCCCTGACGGGAGAGCAGATAGAGTTCGACGGAAAGGCTTCATCGGACCTTGAGGGGAACGTTACATGCATATGGGACTTCGGCGACGGTAACGGTTCCATAGGTGAACTGGTCCATCATGCCTACGGCAGCCCAGGGACCTACAGCCCGGTCCTTAGGGTCATGGACCTAGCCTTGTCAGAGGACCGGTTCGAGCTCCCGAACGTCGTTGTGGTGAACAGCCCACCGTATGCCTTCTTCACAATCCACGGGCAGCATCTGGTCAATTCAACGCTCGTCTTCGACGGGTCTCTGTCCCGTGATAGGGAGGGACCTCTTGCTTTTAAATGGGACCTCGGTGACGGTACCACGGGTGAGGGGGCGGTCACAGCCCATTCCTACGTTTCACCAGGCAACTACACGGTGAAGATGAACATAACCGACATCCATGGTGGGAGCGATGAGGTGCGAACGGTCGTCTGGGTCAAAGATGTACCGACCGACGAAGAAGAGCTTCCAGACGATGATGTGGATGGGGAGGACGATGATGAAAGGAACGATCTGGAGAATTTGGTGTGGGTCCTGTTCATATCCAATATTGTGGTATTCCTATTGGCACTCGCCCTCATGATGATGGTGGTCCGAATGAGGAAGGGAAGTATGGGACCCCCATCAGACGTTATGGAATGATATCATCACTAAATGAATATAAAACCATGTTATAGGACTTGTTTATTAATTTACTTTCATCTTTTTCGTTCAGCTTTGAAAAGAATGGTTCAACAACCCTACCATTACTGGTTTATAATCAGAAAGTCAGGTCTGAATCTACTTAAATAGGGTCCCGACCTTTTTTTCCTTGACCCGGGACGGGTCCGGAAGGGGTCATCCATGGAGCGATCTCACCAAACCTTGATGGTAATTTCCATCCTTGTTGCGAGCCTCTTGCCTGGGTGGGCCGGGGCTTGGGAAAGCAATACAGATCGAAAGGATGGCCCCTTCTCCACAACAGAGGACCTTGATGATGAGGGACATTACTGCTATTTTACCGAGAACATAGGGCAATGGGATGATGATGTCCTTTTCTTCGGGAGATGTGGCCTGGGCTCCGTGACCATCCTTGAAGAGGGCATAGTCTATTCCATCGATGACCATTATAAGGTAAGGACCCTTAAAGTGAACTTCCAAAATGGAAAGGTCAGGTCGTGCAAGGCCATAGGTGAGATGGGCTTCCCGACCAACTACCTCATAGGGAGCGACCCCGAAGGTTGGGTGGTTGGGGCAATAAGCTATGAGGAGATAGTCCTGGAAGAGGTATGGGAGGATGTGGATATCCGATATCGTTTCAATGGTCAAGACCTCAAGTACGATGTATTACTGGGTCCACGTTCGGACCACAGAGATGTGACCTTCAACATGGAAGGCCATGAGGTCCTCGAGATCGGCTCCGATGTTCTATCCATAGGTCTTTCAGGCGGGATAGGACTTGTGGATTCTGGTCTGATGGCCTACGACCAGACCGGTTTGGAGGTGCCCGTCGGATTCAAGCTGATAGACAGCTCATCCTACGGTTTCGAGCTTGAAAAACGACCTGGTGAAGTCGTGACCATCGATCCGTTGGTATATTCCACTTACTTCGGAGGGTCCTATGATGATGATGCAAAGGTAGTGACCGACACAAGCGGTTCGATGTACCTCGTTGGAGAGACCAGCTCCACGGACTATCCGGTCACGCCTGGTTCGTTCAATGGATCGAGGTCGGGTTGGAGCGATATCAGCGTCACGAAGCTGACCGGCTCGGGGAGAGGGATCATCTATTCGACCTATATCGGTGGCACCAATTTCGAGTTCTCCCCATCGGCCTTCGCAGACGAGAAGGGGTATCTCTACGTCACAGGGGAGACCTCTTCCATTGATTTCCCCACTACCCTTGGGGCGTTCCAGGAGCATAATGTGAACACATACTATAGCGATATCTTCGTCCTGAAGCTCAATGTCTCTGGAGACAGTTTGATCGCCTCATCATATATATGCGGGGACTGGTACGAATCCACATATGACATCCAGGTCATGAACGGGAACGTGTACCTGTGCGGGCAGATGGAATCGCACGACTTCCCCTCCGAGAACGGGCATGTTAGCGGTGTCCACGGAACGGCATTCTTCATGATGATGGACGGCAACCTTTCAACTATCCTCGATTCTGCATTCTGGGACACACCCGGGTCCGAAATGGCCAAATGCCTGGATGTGGACAGCAGAGGGACCGTTGTCATCGGAGGTACATCCTCGGACCCCGGGTTCCCTGTCACCCCCGGGGCCTATAGGACGAACCTCGCCACCATGATGTCACCTAATATATTCATCATACGCTACGACCCGGCCACGGGGACGGTCCTTTTCTCTAGCCTTATGGGAGGCTATTCCTCCGATATCATCAATGATATTGTGTTTGACAGAAAGGGGGACATATACTTCGCAGGGGCCACCTTCGGGTACGGAGCCAACCATTTTCCGACCACCCAGGGAGCCTTCGATGGCATAATGAACGGTACCAGGGACGGGATCGTAGGTAAGCTCTCAGGAAATGGTACGGCTTTATTGTTCTCGACACTCGTCGGAGGGGACAACGAGGACTATGTGGATTCCATAGTCATGGATGCAGTGGACCGGCCCTTCATCGCCGGCCATACGAATTCGGCATCATCACTTCCGGTCACGAAAGGTGCTTTCCAAACGGGCCTTAAGGGAGGGATGGATTGTTTCATGACCACACTGACCCCCGATGGGGCTGGAGTCCTCTTCTCCACATACCTTGGGGGATCGCTTGACGACCTTCCGAGCTCCATCGCAATGATAGGAACGAACCTGTCGGTCGTTTGCGGCACCACATCATCCACGGATTTCCCAACGACGAACGGACCATTGAGGGGCAACCTTTCCGGTGGCATCGATATTTTCCTTAGCGTCCTAGAGTATGATTCGGTTCCAAGCGAACCAAGGAACCTCACGGCCATCTCAGAAGGGGTCGATATCTTCCTTGAATGGGACCCTCCGACATACAATGGGAGCACGCCAATAGTCAACTATTCGATTTATAGAGGGGTCGAGGAGGACGATCTCTCATTGCTATCCATCCAGGGCAACCTATGTTCCTTCATCGATGCCGGGACCGAGTTCGGAGTGGAATATTTCTATTCTGTATCGGCTTCGAACCTCCTTGGAGAGGGGCTTATGAGCGGGACCGTTTCCAATACAACTCTTTCAGTTCCAGGTCTGCCCAGGAACCTGACCGCCTCAGCAGAGCTTGACAGCATCATCCTGACCTGGGACCACCCCATGTCCACAGGCGGATGCCCTCTGTCCGGGTACACCCTTTTCAGGCAGATAGAAGGGGGTCACATGTCCATGGTCTCTATGATGGGACCTAAAGATAGGGAATATGTCGATGTTCAGATCAAAGATGGTATCCATTACACCTATAATCTGACCGCTCTGAACAAGAAGGGACCATCGACCGGGAACGCGACCGTCTCCATCAGGTCCTTATCGGTCCCCACTCCACCTTGGAACCTTACGGTTGCAGGAGGGAACGGCAATATCTCCCTATCTTGGGAACCTCCTGAGGACAGCTTTGGATCCGCCCTTGTACGCTACAGGATCTACAGGACGTACGATACGGATATTTGTGTGATACATGGCTCGGTCCCAGGGCACCAGCTCTGGTTCGATGACCTCTACCTGGAGAACGGGAGGGACTATTCTTATCACATCACTGCGGAGAACATGAAGGGTGAATCGGCCCCGTCAAGGACGGTCACGACCTTCCCCAGGACCGTTCCTTCGGCCCCAACAGCATTGACCTGTTCTGTCGAGGGGAACCTCATAAGGTTGGAATGGGGCCTCCCGGAGGATGATGGGGGTATGCCGGTCCTTGGGTACAGTGTCCGATCAGGCTCCAATAGAATGGATATGACCGAGGTCTCTATCATATCATCAGATGATGCCAGGACCTACCTGGACCCGGCTCCCTATGATGGCGTTATGAGGTTCTACTCCATCACCTGCTTCAATGCGGTCGGACCCTCCGAGATGACAGCTATGGTCTGCACACCTGAGATGGGTCTTCCCATACCACCTTTGGACCTCAAA
>JBFYMY010000114.1:0-5506 GCA_041304645.1 Thermoplasmatales archaeon | reverse complement strand
CGCCGCACTAGGTCTTATTTGAAGATAAGCCCTCCAGAAGCCCTTATTTTTTCCGATTTTACGCTTTAATCTCGTTATGATTAAATAGTCATCTTTTCATTATGAAGTGGGTTCCCGACTGGATTGCAGCGGGAACGGGATGATGCAAAGATGGACCAAGGGGTTCGGCCAGTGGGCACCAATCCTGCCGAAGGGCAGGGCGGTCTTACGGGAGCGGGCTACGGCGATAACGGCCAGGGGAGTTCTCAACAGCACAGGATAGTCAAAAGGCCGAGCAGCGATAAACCCCGCAAGGCCACGCTCGGGGGAAAGAGGCTGGACGAGTTCCTTGGAGGGGGGCTCCCATTCCGCTCGTGCTCCGTTGTTCAGGGTCCAGCATTCATTGGCAAGGACATACTTCTTGCCCAGTTCATCTCCGAGGGGATCAAGTACGGTTCCCCCGCCATAGTCGTCCTGACCAATAACACGACCTCGAACTTCAGGAAGAGGGCAGTGGAGATGGACTTCAAGCTCGAGGAGAGGGAGAAGTCTGGCCTTCTGACCTATATCGACTGCCACTCGAAGACCGTCGGGCTCATGGGCAAGAACCCGTATGCCGTCTATCTGAACGGCGTCAATGACCTGAGCACGGTCATAACGGCCATAGAAAGGCTCCAGGCCGGATATTCGAAGAAATATTTCTACCACAGGATCCTTTTCGACTCCCTCTCGTCCATACTCAGGGCCCATGGGTTGAACGTGACCATAGATTTCATCAATTCGGTCTCTACCAAGACCAAGGCCTACAACGGCATCGTCATGTTCGACCTTGCCGGCGGCATCCACAAACCCGAGGAGATAAACGCCATAGAGCACTCCATGGACGGGTCCTTCAGCCTGAAGGAGGATAACGACAAGCACCTGCTCCTTGTCAAGGGCCTCCCGGACCTGCGTGGGAACCAGTGGGTGGAGTACATATTCGATGAGAAGGGCATGGACATCAAGGGCGCTTACACCTACGGGTACATAAAGTGAACCTTTCGAATGTTCGAATTGAGGAGGGTGGACCTTGACGCATGACCATTCCACATCGAAATCGGACCTCTGGAAGGAACGGGCCGAGCTTAAGCGGCTCATGGAAGGGATGGCCGACAGGGATATGAAGAGGTTCCTCTCACTGGATTCCCATGTCTACACGGAGGGAGCGCTTCCAAGAGGGACCAAGGAACTGCTGGGGCTGGTCGCCTCGACCGTTCTGAGGTGCGATGACTGCATACGCTACCATCTGGTCCAATGCAAGAAGGATGGGTTGACCGACCCTCAGCTCGTCGAAGCGCTGGACATAGCGCTGGTCGTAGGTGGGTCCATAACCATTCCGCACGTGAGAAGGGCGCTCTCCACATGGAAGGAGCTCGGTGAGGACGCATCATTCCTCGATGGGGCCTGAACCCTCGACAGGAACGTCTTTGTTCCTTCCTATGAACAGGTAGGCTCCCAGAAGTATGAGGGCGGTCAATGAAATTGCGATGATTGCTATGAACAATAATGCCGTTCCCTCAAGGCCCCCCTCCCTGGCCCTTACCTCGTAGGTGAAGGTCGATGCAGGAACAAGCGAATCGTTGGGCCCGCCCTCGGTCAGGGAGAGGTGGTATGTCACGAGCTCCCCGTCCTTGAAGGGGAGGTCCCTCATCGATATCACGTAATGTCCGCTTCCCAGTGGGAGTTCCTCCATCAGATAGGAGACCTTCCTTCCGCTCCCGCCCTTAAGTACGACCCATATGGTCTGGTCAGGGTCCCCTGACGCATCGATGGTCACAACCCGCCCATCATCGCTCCGATCGAGATCGACATCCGTGACCCTTATCCTGCTTGTATCCTGGGGTGTTCCGTTCTTGACGCTAACAATGAGCTCCCTGGTCTCAGAGGTCGCCCCATGGGGGTCCTTGAGCCAGACACTGACCGGGAAACGGTCGTTAGGCAGGTCGGAAGGGACGGTGACCTTGAGCGAGAGACCTTTTACATCGATCAGTTCGGAATCGGCCTCAAGCCGGAGCGATCCTGCGGGGTCGTCCGGGTCTTCCACCGTAAAACCAGTCCCCTGGAGGACGACCTCCGCCGACCCGCCTCTCCTGACCATCACTGTCCAGGGAAGGGGAACGATGAGCAATGGCGGGTCGTTGACCGGCAGGACCTCTAACTGGAGCTCCAATTCGGTCCTCCCCCCCGCACCGTCCTCCATTACCAATGTGAGGTTGGACCTTCCGAAGGCATCTTTCACAGGTACGACCATGAGAGTGGAGTTCGGCAGGATGACCGCAGAACCGAACGGATGTGTCAGATCGACGACCGACCAGAAGAGCCGGTCGCTGTCCGGATCGTAGGGTTCGAGAGCACCAAGGTCCAGATGGAAGATATGGTCCTCAAGGAGCACACCTGGGTGTGGAGATAGGGCCCTTGGAGGATCGTTGACCGATATGACACGGAGCTCGAAGGAGCTCCTCACCAGCTCCGACCCGTCGCTCACGGACAGCTCGATGACCATTGTCCCATGCCAGTCCCGTTCAGGGAGCATCGTCATAACGGTCCCAACGAACAAGATCGAAACGTTCTTCGGGTCGTTCGCCGAGGCCTCCTTATAGATGGGGTCCCCCGGATCGGCATCCGCCACCCAGTTCGTGATATCGCGTACCACCGGCGTATCCTCATATGTCTCTATGTACGAAGGACAGTTGATGATAGGAGCGTCGTTCACAGGAAGGACCTGTACCGTCAGGTCCCTCTCGAGGGACAGGCCTTCGCTGTCAATGACAGTAATATTGAGATATGTGGTCCCCGACCAGTTAGGGACCTCCGAATATATCGTCAGGTAGGGTGAGACCGAGAGGTTGACAGTGACCACAAGCAATGGAGAGGACCGGACGGACAATGTCATCCCCTCCAATGCGTCCTGGTCGTCACGGATGTATTCCTTCATATCGAAGAACCTGTAATCATCCTCCCCCAGAAGAAGCAGCTTTTCAAAGGCCGGGTCAAGAGCGGGGGGGTCGTTCACCTGCTCCACCGTGACCTGGAGCATCGTCCAGACCGTGAGGCCGCCCCAGTCCCTGGCCATGACCCTGAGCTGTTTTGTCCCGGTCATGTTCCGGACCGATGTAAGGACGAGCGTGCCGCCCTTGATACTTGCGGAGAGCAGGGTTCCGTTGGAATGGTCGGTGTAAGCGCTTCCGTTCCAGATGGTGTATTCCAGAGCGTCCCATGGGTCCGGATCGTAATAGGTCCTGGAGAGTTCGTACACGTACTCGCCGAAATCCTCCTTGAGGACAATGGTCCTGTTGCTTCGGTCATAGAGCGGGGCCCTGTTGTTCACCCAGGCCGTGAACCCTTCTTTCCTGTTCCCGCTCATGTCCATGAGCCCCATGGAATCCGTCGGACCCTGGTCCGTGAGCCATGCCCAGCCCAGGAGCTCAAGGTCCAGCCCCTCCTCGAGTGTAAGCCTTGAGGTCATGTTCCTGATGTATGCCGCCTGTCCCTCCTCGCCTCCGAAGGGCCCATCAGAGGGCCAGCCGAGCTCTGAGAAGCCGATCGGCATGCTGTCTATGTGGTCGAAGGCCCTGGAATAGTAATCGTCGGGGAGGTCCGAGACCCCGTCCACGCCTGCCAGTGAGAACGGGTAGCTCGTGAGAACGAGCAGGTCGAGCTTCGATGAGTTGAACAATGTCAGTACCGAGAGGTCGGCTTCCCTGTTCTCTGCCACTATCTCCCTTGAGAAGGTGCAGTAGACCTTGGTCGCCGGGGAGAGCGCCTTGATATCATCATAGATGGCCTCGTACAGGCTGACATAATACAGGAACGAACTGTCATCGCCCTCTTCCGCCCCATGGACCTCGAACCAGCGGTTGACCTCGTTGCCTAATGACATGTACATGGGTCTCGAGGCGTTCAGGATGTCCATGGCGGAATCGTGATAGGCCTTCCTCCATTCCGGGGATGCCAGAGTTGAGCCGGATAGGCCCGGCGGCTCCACAAGGGCAAGGCCTGCACCGTAGAAGTCCATGTCGATCATCGGGAACATCCCGTTGCCCCTTATCAGTTCGTCAACGAACGTATCACCCCAAGGGCCCTCGAGGTCGGATGCCATATCGTAGAAGGGCGTGGGCCTCCCCCTGACCGGGACGAACTGGGAATGCTCGGAGGCATTGGCGTAGGCACCTTCGAGGCTCTCGTTATCGAAAGGGACGGGGAGGGTGCCTTTGTAGTAACCGTAAGGGGGGAGTTCGACATCATCGAGAGGCTCCATAAATAGGACAGGATAGGTGCTGTCAATGCCCGGGACGATGATGAGGGCCGCTGACAGCATCAACAATGCCATCATCGGAGCGGAGATGGAGGCTCCTTTCATGTCCTTTGACACCTACCTCCCATTTTTCTACCCCGCTATAAATGTTGGGCCCGAGAGATATGCACATGCTTGCCTCAAAGGCATCAGAAACCGTTTTATCATGGCATAGGATTGGCGGGTCCCATGGGTCTTGCAGTACTGACCGACTTCGATGGTACGATATCCGTCACCGACGCCTCATATGAGGTGCTCGAGAGGTTCGGAGAGGAAAGATGGAAGGACATCGAAAAGGAGGCCCTGGACGGAAGGATGAGCATCAAGGAGGCCTTGCGAAGGCAGGCGGCCATGGTCAAGGTATCCGAAGAGGAGATGGCCTCCTTCCTCATAGAAAAGGTCCAGCTGAGGGATGGCTTCAGGGAGTTCGCCCTATGGTGCAGGGAGAACGGGGTCCATCTCGAGATATGCTCGGACGGGTTCGGGAACACAATAGGGGTCCTCCTGGCCCACTGGGGTCTGGAGTGGATACCCTGGACCTCCAACAGGACGGAGCCCCGAAAGGATGGCATGCTGATAGAGTTCCCTCACTGGAGGGAGGGCTGCCCTGTGAACGGGAACTGCAAGTGCTCCCATCTCGAGAATTTGATGGGGAAGTACGGTGATGTGATCTTCATAGGGGATGGGACAACGGACCTTTGTGTTGCCAGGAAGGCCGATCTTGTCCTTGCCAGGGATAGGCTCCATGACATACTGACCAAGGAAGGCAAGGTACATATCCGTTGGTTCGAGTGGTCAGATGTGAGGACCGTAGTCGAGAGGTCATTTGCCGCGTTCCCGTGATGGGAAGGGTAGAGCTTTCGATAGATCGAACCTGAGGTGCTTTCCCTTCAAGGGCAAAACCACCTTCTTTCCCTCAAGGGCCGAGATATGTGCCGCCTGCATCACCTCCACCGTGAGGCGGCCTTCCTCCAGTGAGACGGCAGCCTGCTTCCCTTCGTTCAGGACATCGATGACGTTCTGCAGCACCTTGTCGTGATTGGACATGGAGCCCTGGTAACCGCCTTTGTAGGTGTTCGGAGGTCCTCCGGGAGGGAGGTCCGGTCTGGGAACGCCTTCAACGTTCCATTCGACAAGCTCGTTAAGATACTTGCCCCCGACCTTGACCGTTCCCTTCGTACCCAGGACGGTGAT
>JBFYMY010000113.1:0-4836 GCA_041304645.1 Thermoplasmatales archaeon | reverse complement strand
ACCAGGAACTCGGAGAAGGCCAGTAAAAGGACCCTTTCCAAATTGGGCCTGGAGGTCGATATGGTCATATCACGGGAGCACTCGGCACCCAAACCATCCCCCGAGCCACTCAACATGGTCCTCGGTCATTTCAAGGTGGAACCATATCAGATGGCCTTCGTAGGGGACTACCTCTTCGACATGCAGGCAGGCAGGGCCGCCGGTGTGAAGACGATCCTGCTTACGACACAGGAGAGCTGCGACCAGTGGGTCCATGCCGCCGATTTCGTGGTCACCGATCTATATGAGGTCCTGGACCTTCTAAGGGAAGGCCGGGAGGCCGAGTGCAATGTCCGATGATGTCCGGGGAGGCCCGGATGGTCCAAGGCTCCATCTGATGCTCGTAGATTCCGAGCTGGAGATGGTCCCCAAGGAGCTTTTGTCGCATCCCTCCGTGGCATCCAACGCTAGAAAGAGGGGAAAGAAGCCCTCTCAGGTCCTGCTTGATTCCAACCTCCACCACACCGCGCTAGGGAGCAGGGAAGAGGCTATGAGGAGAGGGAGGCCTGACATCGTCCATCAGTTCCTTCTCCTGGGGCTAGATTCCCTGTTGAACCAGGAGGACGGGCTCAGGCTCTACGTCCATACCAGGAACGATGAGCTCATTGGTGTGGACCCGACCACCAGGCTCCCAAAGAACCTGAACCGGTACATGGGCCTGTTCGAGGAGCTCTTCGCGTCCGGGGCCGTTCCGAGCAAGGATGACCCCCTGCTATCGCTGAGACCGGCCATGGACCTTGAGAGGTGCATTGCCTCTGTGAGGGACAATGCTCGGTTGGCTGGGAGGGGGCTCACTATAGTCCTCCTCAGTCCCGATGGAGAGCTCAAAGGGGCACACGAGCTGTTCATTGACCTACCGGGGGTGGTGAAGGGTGATATGGATGTCCTATGTCTCATCGGCGGGTTCTCCAGTGGCGACTTCAGGTCGGATGTGAGAGGCCTGAGCGATCGTTCGATAAGCCTTTCCGATATGCTCCTCAAGGTCTGGAGCGTCGAGATGGAGCTCTTAGTCGCTTATAGACATGCAAGAGGTAGTGGGAAAGGCTCATAGAAGACCGTACTTCTGAAGGAGCATAAGGTCCTCGGTAGAGAGCTTCTCTCCCCTCATGAACTTCTCGTATATCTTCTCGGCCTCGAGCTTTGCCGAGACGGGGGAAGGTTGGGCCGTTGGTTGGCCCGAGGACGAGGTCGTCTTCTGCACCTTCTTCTCCTGTGCCCTCCTCCTCTGTCTCAAGGCTATTATCAGCCTGTCAAGGTCGTGGACCAGATGTATGAGCTCTATATGCTTCCAGTGCTCCTCATCGGCCTTGACCTTTGAGGCGACGAAGCTCTCCTGGCCGGCATCCGCTTCCTTACGGACCTTGTCAGATTCTGTGAAACGTTCTATCATCTGGTCATGTTCCTTCTGGGCCAGGTCCGCATATTCATTGACCATGTGGTGGGAATCGTCCATGCTCTTCTTAGCTTCACGGACCTTCTGGATGAGCTCCCTCATCTCCTCGTTGGCCTCGAACTCCTTCTCCTTCTTGTCTATTTGGGATTTCTTCTTGGAGATCATTTCTACAAGGTCCCTTTCCTTATCGGCCTCAAGGACGGAAGTCTGCTGCTTGAACTCAAGGTCCTTGACCTCCCTCTTCAGCCGGGCGAGGTTCCTCTCCTCCTCAGCGGTGTTCGTCTTGGACCTCTTGAGCTTGTCCAGCTTGGCCTTCTCCTCTGCGAAGACCTTGGTGAGGAGGTCCCTGTTGGCCTTCTCCTGCTGGACCTTGGAATTGTACTCGTCCCGTTTCTCCCTGAAGCGGGATGCCTCCTGAAGCAGCTTCTTCACCTGGGCATTATGCCTGTCCCTGGTCTCTGCGAAGCGCTTGGTCTCCTGGTTCAGCCTGTCACGCTTCTTCCTGTGTGAGTCGGCATCTGTATTGAGCTTGTTCCTGCGCTCCTCCAGTTCCTCTAGGTATTCGGTCATCCCTATCACACAATGTCAATGTTAGCCTGCGGGGGAGAACGGGAGCATGCTGGCCCCTGTCCCAGGCTTGGGGGCTATAATAGGCCTACTTTTTAAGGATTTCCATCTAAGGTCCGTTTGTTACTTGCAGGTCCTTGGGGCCGGACATCCCAGGCTTTGGCCTAGCGACCACTGTAACATTAATTATACCCCTGGACCGTTCTACCGTTCGTCAAGGTCGGTGAAACGGTATGGGCCCGGTGGAGATCGCATTGGTGGCGGCCATAGTGGCGTTGGCCTTGGTCCTTTTCTTCTGGACCCTTCTGAGCTCTGTAGTGATCATCCAGCAGTACGAGTCCGGGGTCTATATGAGGCTCGGAAGGTACAAAAGGACGCTGGGACCAGGACTGCATCTAGTCGCTCCGTTCGTTTCAAGGATATACAGGGCTGACACAAGGGTCCAGGTTCTGGACATAGGGAGGACGGAGCTAATGACACGGGACCTGTCCCCTGTCGTCGTTGAGGCCTTCATCCAGTATCGCATGGTCAGGCCTGACAACAGCCTTCTCAAGGTGGAGAAGTACAGGTCCACACTGTCCCAGATATCGCACATCACCCTTAGGAAGCTGGTCCTGGAGCATGACCTTGAGGACGTGCTCCGGAACATCCCATCTCTGGGCAAACAGCTGAAGGAACGGCTCTCCTCAGAGGGCGAATCCCTCGGAGTTGAGATCGTAAGGGCCGAGATCAAGGAGCTGGAACCGGTCGGCCCCATAAAGGCCGCGATAGAGGACAGGATAGCGGCCGAGAAAGAGAGGCAGGCCATGATCATCAGGGCAGACGGCAGGAAAAGGGCCTTGATGATGGATTCCGAGGTCAAAAGGCCTTGAACCCTCTTCGGACGAGCCTCATAGGGGCCTCAGTGATGATAATTTTATAATAGAAGTAACTGGTTCATTTTCGACAGCCCATGCACAAGAAGATATCCCTGACCGTCGATGAGAGGGTCCTTCTCCATCTGATGGATTTCATACCGTTCGAGGAGGATTTCGAATCGCCCGAGGGGACGACCCAGGCAGGTATAGCGAAAGGGGTCGCCATAGAGCGGAAGCACATCCCGAGAGCGGTCAAGAAGCTGATCACGGACAGCCTTATAGAGACCAAGGTCTCGCATGTCAAGGGGGCAAAGCAGAGGAAGAAGGTCTATTTCCTGACCTTCGAAGGCAAGGCTCTGGCCAGGAGGATATGGGAATCCCTGGCCAAGAAGCCGGTGATCCTCAAGGACGAGTCCGGGAACGAGACCGAGACCACATTCTCCGAGCTCTGCTTCACCTATCAGGTCGGAAGGACCCCGCTCCAGCTCCTCCAGGACTTCCAGGACGGGAACGTCTATTCACCGGCTGCCAACGCAAAGCAGACGATCGAGAAGGAACAGAAGAGACCGTCGAAGGAGGGCAGGGTCGATGGGGCCAAGGAGGTCTACCGGAAGGCCCTAGTCAAGGCATGGGAGGACTCCATCCTGACCAAGGAGGAATCCCAGCTGCTCAAGGAGCTCAGGGACTCCCTCGGGATATCGGAGTTCGATCACAGGAACCTGCAGGAGGAGATCCTCGGTTCCGGCAAGGGACAGGGAAGGGAGCTCAACAGGTCCGAGATATACAGGAAGGTGCTCGAGGTCGCTGTAAGGGACGGCCGGATAACCCAGGACGAACAGGACCTCCTTGATGAGCTTGAGAGGTCTCTCGGGCTCAACAAGGAACAGGCCATGAAGCTTAGGATGGAGATGCAGCTCCTCAAGGGAGAGGGGATAATGACCCCCGAGAAAAGGGACCGCAACTACAAGGATATCTACGGGTCCGTCATCAGGGAGTCCATGAAGGACGGGAAGATAAGCAGGGACGAACAGAACCTGATACTGCTCCTAAAGAGGCTGCTTGAGATAGAGGACAAGGAGCACCTGGACATCTACAACGAGGTCAAGGGGTCCTGAAAAGGCTGACCCCTCTCGATATTATCTTCAAAATCCTTTTATAATACGCTCAGGATGAGGTCATATAACGGGAAGGTCACGATATGCTGGAAGAGGCCACCTCATTGCTGGAACTTAGGGTGTATACCCCTTGGGGCGTGGAGATAGGAGGGATAACCAACCTGGAGATAGATTCCGAGTTGAACGAGATCTCGAACCTGGTCATCGAACAGACCAATGACAAGATCGTGGAGGACGGAGCCAGCATCATGATACCCTACAGGTGGATCATGGCCCTAGGTGATATCGTGATACTCCGCCATTTCCCCAATGACCTTCCGATAAAGAACACCACAGAACTGGGAGTGGGCGAGTACAAGTACTAGGGGTCCGAGCATGCCGCCCGTCAAAGATGCTCCAGATGAGAAGAACTGTGAGGTCGAGAAATGCTCGCAGAAGGCCGAGCGCTCGGTGAACGCGAGGAAAGCGTTGAAGGCGGGCCTTGCAGTGAAGGAGGAGAGGGGGAACGTCCACCTCTGCAGGGAGCATTACAGACAGTTCAAGAAGGGGACCAAAGAGGAGCGGAAGCTCGAGCGGCTCGGATGGTAGGTCCCGTCCCTTAACGCAAGATTGATATCTTAAAAGGATTTCAACCTCCTGGAACCATATGGGTAATGCTATGGGCACGTAGTATAGCCTGGATAATGCGTTAGCCTCCTAAGCTAAATGCCAAGGGTTCGAATCCCTTCGTGCCCGCTTCCACTTTTTTCAGATTTCTGGCTCAATGCTTTCGGTCTTGACTTTTCGGTCATTTCGTGTACACTCCTTGTCCAGTAGGTTCATTCTAGCAAGATGCAATTTCTGCATCGCTTCGTTAGCATGATCC
>JBFYMY010000112.1:0-6065 GCA_041304645.1 Thermoplasmatales archaeon | reverse complement strand
TCTGATGAAGTATCCCTTGGAACTGTCCCCGGTCCCCCCGGATATGACCTCATAGGAGGCCTTATCCTCCTTTGCCAGTTCGATGTAGGACATCACCTTGTCAAAGGCCTTCCCATCTATCACTCCTCCCATGAAGCTTCTCATGTCCTCGGTGGGGCCGACCTTGATGTCCCTGACCTCCTTCACAAGCAGCTCCTTTACCTCCACCCATCTGGATGATGGGATGTAGGCCCTGGAGGAGGCGGAACATTTCTGGCCCTGATAACCGAAGGATCCCCTGATGAGGTTCAAGACCGTGTTCTTGAGGTCAGCTGAGGCGTGCATGAGGATGAAGTCCTTACCCCCCGCCTCTCCCACTATGCGGGGTATGTTCCTGTACCTCTCCATGTTCCTGCCGATGGTCCCCATGATGGACATAAGGGTGGGATGGGAACCCGTGAAATGGACCCCGGCAAGGTCCGGATGCTCCAGAACTGCCTCCGCATGCTTGCTGTCGAAGGGAACGAAGTTGACGGCTCCCGGAGGGAGACCTGCCTCCATGAGTATCTTCATTATCTCGTAATTGGATGGGACAACCGACCTGGCAGGTTTCCAGAGGACAACGTTCCCCATTAAGGCCGGGGCGGATGCCAGGTTGCCCGATATGGAATAGAAATTGAAGGGGGGAACAGCGAACACGAAGCCTTCCAGCGGTCTCCAATCGAGCCTGTTCTTCTCCCCGGGGAAGTCGTCAGGCTGCTGTTCATAGATCCACCTCATATAGTATGTGTTGAACCTCCAGAAGTCAACGAGCTCCGCAAGGTCTATATCGGCCTCGTAGGGGTTCTTCGATTGGTTCAGCATGATGGAGGCAAGGTTCCTGACCCTGTACTTGCATGAGAGCAGGTCTGCTGCCTTTCTGAATATAGCGGCCCTGTGGTACCATTCCAGGTCGGCCCATGCCTCCCTGGATGCAAGCAGGTCCTTAATCGCATCGTCCATCTGGTCCGGACCTGCTATATGGGCCCTTGCAAGGACGATGGAATGGTCATGGGGACTTTTGACCTCGAAGACATCATCGGTCCTGACCTCTTTCCCACCTATGATGATGGGTATCTCCTCGGTCCTGCCCTTCATCGCCCTGAGCTCATGCTCAAGGAGCGTCCTCTCGTCGGAACCCTTCCGGCAGGGGAGGGGGGAGTCCATGTCGTTCTTCGGTTTATCGTAGCTCCATATCAGAATAACCGCTCCATCTGGGAATTGGGAAAGGAACGCCTTTATTATACATTGACCCTTGATTGTCAGGCTGAAGGGGTCGTATCCTCAAAAGGGCACTACTTTCCCTTCCCGGCGCTCCTTTTGTCTTCTATGGTGTAGAACGCCCTTGGATTGTGGATATGAAAAGTAGGTTATTTAAAAAACTATTACATGACTGATATCATCAAAATTGAGAGGATTCTTTCTATCTAATATTCCTAATGTTTTTACCATCTAATCATGTTTGTTAAATATAACTTTTAAAAAGAAACATCTCAGAGATGGATTCACCTTTTTAACTAACCAATTATTCGACAGCCTGGTTTTTTATAGTGAAATCCATTAATGGCACCTATGGAGTCTCAATCAATGCGAAAGTGGTCTGTCAGGTTTTATGAACAAGATGATGAAGAGAAGATTTATCATCTTCATAAAAAGGTATTCTTACATGTAGAAGATAAAAAAAAATGGTTCACTTGGTGGAAATGGCAGCATCTGGATAATCCTAATGGTCTCCCATTGATATTGTTTGCAGACGCAGGCAATGAACTTGCTGGTCAATATGAAATGGTGAAGATGAGGGTAAGGTATCAGAATAGGGAGATAGACGCTTGTCACTCCCAGGATACAATGACCCATCCAGACTATAGACGCCAAGGTATATTTGAAACACTTGCGAACAAGACCTATGAGCAGGGGAACAAAGAAGGGGTCAAGTTCGTTTTCGGATTCCCGAATCAGAACTCCTATCCGGGTTTCATAAACAAATTGGATTTTTTAGAGATATGCAAGGTCCCAAACGTATTCAAACCCTTGAATATTAAAAGGACCTTAGAGCATAAGTTAAACATAGGCCCTTTAACAACGTTTTTAACCATTTTTGTTAGGATATTCTTCGGTCTCTATAGGAAGTCCCCATCACCCAGGGAAATTGAGGGTTTGAGATTCGTGAAGATCCAAACGTTCGATGATAGGTTCGATGATCTATGGAAGAGGGTCTCTGGGTCTTATGGGACTATGGTCGTACGGAACAAAGAGCACCTGAACTGGAGATACAAACGGATCCCTCATAGGGATTATACAATTATTGCTGCTGAGAAAGATGATAAAATATTGGGTTACATCGTCCTTGCGATAGTAAAGAAAGTTGATTTCATAGGTGGGGAGATAATAGATATCTTTGCAGAACCGAGAATTAACCTCGTAAGAAGTTTATTGAAAAGAGCTCAGGAGCATTTCGAAAAGAACGAGGTCGATGCTATGTATTGTTGGTTGCCAAGGATGAAGGTCTACGAAAAATCCTTCCGTAAGCAGGGTTTTCTACCCTTCACATCATCTCCAGTGTTCATAGTCAAGAAGATAGGTGACGATATTGAAGAGGATCATTTGAAGAAATATAGTAACTGGTTCATTTCCATGGGGGATTCTGACTTCCATTAAATGAATTTCAGCTGTTAATCATGACGTCGCTCCATTTTTTGGTCCTTCCTCCTATAAGATCACAAAGTTCCCTGAAATGCTCGAAGCTTGTTCCGACCTCCCAGCTCCAGTGGACCGTCAATGGGATGGTCCTCACTTCGTTCTCCAATAATGGTTTTATTCTCTTAATTGATGGGGCCAGATTCGAACATTTTTCATAGAAAGGTCCATAGACCGGGATGTATAGGGTCTTTTGTATCGAACAGGGGGAAAGCCTTGTTCCCATAGTAGGGACCATCTCGGGTCCTCCGGTTATTGCCTTGAAATGTCCTTTGATACAGTTGAAATTGCTCATATCGAAGGTATTGAACGGTGGAATATAGGTGTCAACTTTCAATCCAAGGTCGGTGAGATTCTTCTTCGCCTTGAGGATCGAGTGTAGGAATCTATCGCAGGAAAGACCTACCGACTCTGTGTGATATCTTTTATAAAGTGTTCTGTGCGTCGAACCATGTAATCCAAATTCGACCCCGGCTTTCTTCAGGACCATCAATGTATCGACCTCCTCATCGTTCAAAGGATCAGGTAAACCATCAGAAAGCTCAAAGGGTTTTTCGCTTAAGAAGGGTGTCACTCCCAGTAGATAGTCAACGTTCGACTTTTTGGCGATATCATGGAATTCCAAAAAACCTTCGATCCCGATATCGAACCTTGGAAAATCATCCACTCTCAGAAGGAATTTTGTGTCGACCTTTTCTTCGAATCCGATGTCCTTTCTGAACTTTATGGACCTGATAAGTATTTCGAACTGGTCTGGTTCGATCTTTGATATCTTTAGTATTCCCGCATTCCAGAGATAGGTCAATGGCCCGATCCAACGAAGGGGTCTTAGCAGAGACTGGTTCATTGGATACCTGTAAAGGTCCGAGAAGGTGCGTTGATAATCTATAAGATGCTCGTCCAGCGTCCTGCCTGATGGGTCAATATGGTATTTGTAATCCCACCTAATATCTTCCGCATCGTTCTTAATTATCACTAACACCACCTTATTATAGAAGACCCATTTCCAAACTGACAGATAATCTTTACTTTTCGTATCATAGCAGGAACTTCCATATTGTTCTCGTGAATATTATTTTATTGCTTATGAACAGAAAAACGATCTCATGCGATCTTAAAATTATGGGGATTGAGAGTATTGGTCAATAATATATATAATTCATCATAAAATAATAAATTTTTTTTTCTGAAAATATATATAGAAGGAAAGTCATCTCAGTAATCAGACAAGAGTTGAGATCATGAGACCAACCCTGATACTTCTTCTTATGACCTATTCTTTGATGATAGGTGGCTGCTTGGATCAGAGGGATTGGGGCGATGATTGGTCAGACAATGAGTACGATCATGATAGGAGCTTTGGACCGTTAAGGGCTTATTACAAGATGGATGAGCTTTGGAACGGAGAGGTCGATGAAGTGAAGCCTTGATTGTCACGCTGAAGGGGTCTTATCCTCAAAAGGGCACTACTTTCCCTTCCTGTGCGGTCTGAAGAGCTGGAGGTTGAGGATCGATAAGGGGCTTTTCTTACCCGGGAACTTTCCCTTCCCGGCGCTCCTTATGTCCTCTATGGTGTAGAACGCCCTCGGATTGTATGTCTCCACGAGCTTCAGGACGTCTTTTAGGTCATTGTTCCTTACGACAGTGAATATCATGTTCGTATCCCCTTCCCATCCCTCGGCTTTGATCTTCGTCACACCGTATCCCATGGCCCTCAACCTCTCTTCGAGCTTCGATGTATCCCTTGAGGTTATGACCCTGACAAGAGAGGTCCCCATGGTCAATCTGTCCACTATCCACATCCCCACGAACGTTCCGGTGGCGAACCCACCGCCGTAGGCTATGTAGCACATGACATTGGTCAGGTTCTTCATTATCTGGCCTATGGCTATGAGCCATATGATGACCTCGAAGAACCCCATTATGGGAGCAATGAACTTGTAGCCCCTAGATATGAAAACGACCCTTAGTGTGCCCACGCTCACATCGACTATCCTGGCGCAGAATATCATCATGGGCAGAAGCACCCACGTGAACATCCATGAGTCCCAGAACGAAGCGATGTCCACCTGACCACACCCTTCAAGGACCGACCAAACGTTTCAGCTCTTTGAAGTCCACGACCTCCCCCCAGTGTATGAACGGTATCGAGCGCAGGAACATGTTCTTGCCCGCGGCATCCCCGCTCGAGAGGTCGGTGGCCTCGGTCAGCACCAGCGGCCTGTATCCCCTCCAGCTGAGCTCCATCACCGTGGAGAGAACGCACCTGTCAAGGGTGAGCCCGAAGACCACCACGGTCCTGGACCCTTCCGGCGCTCCAAGGTTCTCCGATAGCCATCTTCCGAAATCGTCCGGGTCCTGGTAGGGTTCGTCGGGTTCCGTATCCGGGTCCCCGGCCCCTTTTCTTGTCCAAACGGGGCTGTTCATGGACTTGACCCACTGCTTGCCCTTTCTGACATCCTCAGGCAGCTGAGAGATGAAACCCCATTCCCCGGGCCGGCAGCAGTCCCTTGGGTCCCCTTTCCTGGGCTGCCTGTAATCGGAGATTATCTCCACGGCCTTGGCTCCGCTCTCCCTCATGAAAGGGACAAGGACGTCCCGAACGAAGCCGAGCGATGAGCCTGGGACGTAGTATCTGCCCCCTTCGGAGGCGAAATCGTTCTGAAGGTCGACACAGAGGAAGTGGAGGTCCTGAACGAACTGACCCATGTCGGAGCATACATTGCACGTGTATAAATAAACTATTTAGATATGGATGGACGGTCCCTGTCCGATGGGCCAAGGCGTGACGTTCCCGCAGGTCAAGGACCTCATTTTCTGCATCGCATTGCTATCACTGCTGCTGGTCCAGGTCCCGGTCATGGACGCTTACGGGGGGGATGGTCCATTCGCCCTTACGATCTCGGAGCCAAGAGGGCTTTCGGTCAGGATAGGCAACGGGAACCTGACCCTCTCATGGGCGGCTCCGGAGAAAGGTGCTGCGACAATGACGGGGTACAATCTCTACAGGGCCTTCGGGGACGATGCGTTCGTACTTCTGACAGCGCTGCCTGCCTCGGACCTGTCTTACAGGGACAAAGGCCTTGAAAATGGGGTGGTCCATAGTTACAGGGTCACTGCGTTCAACCTGCTCGAGGAGAGCGACCCATCCACCACGGTCAAGGCCGCCCCTGATGGTACGGCGCCTACGCTCGTTATCGATCACCCAGGGAGCGGGACCTACATCCCCTCAGCGACCGTTATCGTTCGCTGGAGCTCTGAGGATAGTGGCAGCGGCCTCTCACGGTTCGAGGTCTCCTTGGACAACGCACCGTTCACCGACAACGGTCAGGGAACGTCCATAGAGCTCA
>JBFYMY010000111.1:0-7208 GCA_041304645.1 Thermoplasmatales archaeon | reverse complement strand
AGATGGGTTGCGATGAATGTTGGCTTCGCGCTGTTCGGATTGGAGAACGCCACGTTGAAGGAGGTGCAGACCCACTCCCAGGTGCCAATGGTGCCGTCAGGGTCATAGCTGGCAGAACCGTCCATTTGGACCATCGCACCCTTGTAAGCGCTCTGGTCCTGACCCGCGTTCGCCACTGGAAGCTCATTGGGCTTGAGGGCCTTGACGATGACCCAGTCCTCCGCTCCGGGAGAGCTCCATTTACCCTTGGAATCCTTCACAGCAAGCGATATGCTGTAGGTCCCCACCCTGTCCGGAACGAAGCTTATGGAAGCGGTCTTATCGGAAGGTGTCAGCGAAGCATCGGTGATAGCCGAACCTGCAGGGACGGAAGTGACGTTCCAATCATAGGACAGAACGGTGCCTGCTGGGTCCCCTGTCGGTGCGTCCTCGGGGTCTGTCGATGCCAGACCGTTCAGGTTCGCCGTCTGGCCGACGAGCAATGTGATATCGTTCGACGCAATGGGAACAGGGGCCTTGTTGACCGGGGGCGGTGGTGGCGTTCCTGGCCTCTTGATCAGCCATGCATCCACCCCGCCACCCCACGAACACCCGGCGCAGTCGAGCCTGCCGTCACCGTCCCAGTCTCCGAAGTTGGCCCCGTAAGCGCTGCCCCCGATGTAGAGACCCTCCGCTGAGGTCGAGAAGAGCTCCGTCCAGCTGCTGGGCTGGTTGTTGAGGAAGATACGGGTCTTGTTCTGTCCACTGGACGATGCGATCATGTCGAGCTTCCCGTCCTCGTTGACATCACCGAGCTCCAGCTGGGACCAGTCGCCGCTCCCCGTTGGAAGACCTGATGAGTTATCGGTCCATGTGAAGGTCGTGCCCCCCACGGAGCTTGCTCCGTCACCCGTCCATACCTTGATGCCGGCCGAACGTGTCCCATAGACCACATCGTTCTTTCCGTCATTGTTGAGGTCAGCTATCTTTATACCGAAAGCCTGGTCGGCGTTCTTGAAATTGACCTCTGTCCAGGAGCGGGATGTCCCCTGGACGTAGAGCCTGATCTTGCTCGAGCTGAAATAAGGGGTGCTGACAATGTCCAGCTTCCCATCCCTGTTGAGGTCCCCTATGCCCAACCCGTCCAGCTCATTGCCTGCGGCCGTGGGGCTAGAAGCCGTCCAGGATGTGGCACTGCCAGAACCGAACTGAACGGTCAGTCCGCCGTAGTAGGTCCAGGCTATGTCCATGTTCCCGTCGGCATCTATGTCGGCGATCTCCGCCTCGTTGGTGGACTGCCCGGGGGAGAACGTATGGGCAAGCGAAAATGCACCCTGTGCGTTGCTGGTGTAAACATAGACCGCATCAGTGGAAACGGAATACCATGCCGTTGGGACAGGGGCCGCTATGTCCATGTAACCGTCCTTGTTGACATCGCCCAGGCCCAGCGCCCCGTAATAACCTGTGGTGGGGAGCCCTGAACCATAGGCTGCCCAGGTCTTCGTGACATTGTTGAACTCGTATGCAAGGATGCCCTGGGTCTTCGGGTTCGACCTGCCCGCACCCCCCAGGTACATCTCGTCCTTCCCGTCCTTGTCGTGGTCCCAGACCTCCACTGTCGTGAACGAACCGCTCTGGAGAAGACCTCCTGAAATTGCGGTCTTTCCGGTGATATCCCTTGAAGGGGGCTCATCGGCAAGAGCGACCTGGGTCATGCCCAGGGTAGTACCGCTCAGGAGCAGTGAGATGGTCAACGTCCAAAGCAAGGTCTTCCCTAGAATTCCCATAGAAAGGGCCATCTCACGTGAATATATAAAAAAATGTTGATATAATTCATGCCATTTGGGAAATCCCGGGGATGGGAACAGGCGAGGTCCCTGCGTCCGAAACATCTGATCAATAGACTATGACCTTCACGACCCGGCTCCAGGGGATGAGGATGGTATCGAACTTGGACCTCCTCTTGGAGGGTTTCAGTTCCACGTTTATGTAGTTCTGGGTAGGTTCTATCTTACCCGTGGCGCTCTTCTTGGCATCCCCTACGCTCAGGTATATGACCTTGGCTTCGAACTTCTTTTCCATGAACTCACCAGGATGCTCCACGAACAATATAGATATTTTAATCTTACTTTATAAATATCAATAATAATGAAACTTAATCGGAGTTGGATGCATCCATGGTAGTGGACACTTCCACATTTCGTAGAACCGTTCAGAAAAGGATATATGAGGAGAGCATCCTAGCACTCATTCCTCAGATGGCAATGGAGTGATATCATGGGTCTTCCAAGCGAAAAGATAGCTGTCGGTATAGCGCTCGTCGTTCTCATAGGTTCGTTGGGGGCCATCATGCTCCTTGACAGGTCCCATGGCGGTTTCGGCAGCACCATCTCGAGAGGGGACGTCATGTCTGACCTTTCAGGGACACAGGGCGTCATGTCCGACCCATCGCTCCCGGAGGGCCTCATCATACTTGGTGCCGGGAGACGCGCAGAGCTGACGTTCAAGGTCGAGAACCATGATGCCGATAACGATATTGACACAGTGTTCATCACCGTTCCGGGGTCGAGCATGATCTCGGGCAGCCACACCTGGTTCGAACCCGCCATCCCTCACGAATGGGACTGGACCATAACGGCCCGGGACGCCATCCGATATACCGCCAGGGACGACCTTCCCGGCAGGGTCTCGGGAGGCAGCTCCCAGTACGACGTGGCCGGCAACATAGATGATGCCCTGGACATGGTCGATAATGAGAGCGAATCCGTTGAGATCTCGGTCCTGTTCACTGCCCCGGCCTCCCCTGGTATAAGGACGGGAGAGGAGGCCATGACGCTCGAGGTCGCCGATCTCTTAACGGAACAGCCCGGCTCCCCAAGGACGCTCATAGACCCTTACCCTTACCCCTATGCCGTCGCAGGCAACGGGACCAGGTTCCTTCTGATGGTCCTGAAGGATGCCCCCGACTGCGAGCTCGAGGTCATGTACGGGTCCAGCCACCTTTTCGCTCCCGAGACCAGGTCCGGGCAGTTCTCCGTTTCCGACAGGGGCTTTCGGTTCAGAACGACGCAAGGGGACTCCGTTGCACTTCTCGAGGCACCGACCGGTACAACGGTGGTCAGACCGCTGGTCAGGGCAGTTAAGGACGGTCTCGAAGGCACGTTCTCATTCGATATGTCCATTCTCAGCTTCCCTGACATCACCAGCACTGCGCCTACCATTGAAAAAATGGCGGAGAACTACAATGAGGCGCGACCGTCATCCATCTCGACAGTGCTGGACCTTGACATGGACTCCGACGGCATATTGAACGAGCTCGACCCCGACATGGACGGGGACCTGATACCCAATATCGAGGACCCGCTCCCCCGAATACATGACAAGCGCCCCGTCATCATTGGGGCAATCAAGGACCTGACCGTGAGGGAGAAGAGACCGGTGACGATCGCCGTCCAGGCATCTGACCCCGAGGGGAAGGAGCTGAACTTCACCTGGAGCATATCGACCGATCCTGACTGGACCGCGCATGGCAGCACCGTTACCATACCGTCCCTTGCTCCCGGCCTCCATACCGTAACGGTCACCATCAAGGACCCTGCGGGCAATACAAGAACGGTCGTCCAGAACATCACATCGAACGCAAACAGGGCCCCGGTCATAACAAAGGCCGCATCCGACCAGGAAAAGGTCAAGGAGGGCGGTGCGTTCACGCTGACGGCCAGCGCGACCGACCCCGACGGTGACAAGGTCACATTCTGGTGGACAAGGAGCAAAGCCCCTTCATGGAGGGCCGACGGGGCCTCTGTCAAGGTCTTCGACCTCCCCTCCGGAAAGTACACCTACACGCTCCACGCGACCGACGGGGACCTCGAATCCACAGATACCGTTGAGATAAGGGTCGAAGAGGAGGAGGAGGGGTTCCCCTGGGTGGTCATCATAATAGCGGTCGTGATCCTTGTAGTGATAGCCATCCTTGTAATGCTCCTGAGAAGGAAGGAGCGCTCCAGTGAGGATGAGCGGGGAGCTTCCGGGGAGGGACCCGCGCCCATAGTGAGAGATGTCGATGCAAGCATTTCGGACGAAAGCGCATCCGAAGGAGCAGCGCTTCCCAGTGATGACCTCGATGAAGAGGACGAAGAGGAGGAGGTTCCCGATGAGGATGATGAAGGGTCCGAGCCCTGCTCCGAGTGCGGCGCAGGGATGGCACTCGGGGATCTGAGGTGTTCGGGCTGCGGGGCCATGTTCGAAGAGGTCCTTACCTGCTCGAAGTGCGGGTCCGAAGTGGCCGAGGGCACTTCTGCCTGCCAGAGCTGCGGGGAGAGGTTCGTGCAGGTTCCCCCCGGAAGATGATAGGGACTAGGCCGCGAGCACTTCCACATCGACTGCGGCATCCACCAATGTGGAGAGCATCCTCCTGTAGACCTCTAGCTGTGCCCGATACTCTGGCCTGTCACGGCCGGTCTTGAAATCGATGATAAGATAGCGACCGTCATCCAGCATAAGCACCAGGTCCATCCTGCCCATGAGCCTCACGTTCCCGAGCTTCCCTATCTGGACGCTGGTGCAGACCTCCAGCTCCCTCCACTCCCTGGCTATCGGTCTGCCCGCCACACGGCCGTTGATGGAACCGACCCTTTCCTCCACCAGGCCTGCGGCATCGGGATACCCTTGCGCCCTGGTCACCCTTTCAACGGGTGCGCCCATCATCACGGAATGGACCATCTCCCCCATGGTCCTGGGGGACGGACCGCCCAGGAGCATCCTCTCCTCCGGTCCGCCGGTGGACCGACCCCTTTCCATTCCCATCTCGGCCATTATCTCATCAAGGACCTCCCTTGATGTGGGGTTCAACAATCTCGCACCGATCTCCGGGAGCGCTGACTTCATGAACCTGAAAGGGTCCTCGTCCGATATTGCCCCTGCTGCCTCGGTATTTCCGAGCTCCCCTTCCTCCAATGGACGGACCTCGGATAGGTCCAGGACCACTAGTCTTACATCGACATCCCCCATCTTCAGATGCCCGTCCTTGAAAGCCCCCGCCTCTATGCCCAGGCCCTCCATCAAGAGGGCCATGGAGCCCGTGGGGCCCTTTGAACCGTCCATACCGCTGGACGAGACCCCGCTGAGGAGGAGATGGTCCTTTGCCCTTGTGCAGGCGACATACAGGACCCTCTTCCTCTCCTGGGCCATCTTCTCCTCATGTATCCCCATGACATGCTCGTAGGCCGATGTCCTGGCGAATTTGCCTTCCCTGTCGTCCATGACCTTTATGCCCAGGCCGCGGTCCGGGTCAAGGAGATGGTCATCGCGGTCCGTATTCGGCTCATGGTGCAGTCCCAGCACTATGACGAAAGGCCACTCGAGCCCCTTTGCAGAATGGACCGTTAGAACGGAGACCGCATCGCTCTCGGGATTGAAGGACGGCTCCCCTTCCATGGGCGGGTCCTCGACCGCAGCCCTGAGGGTCCTCACAAGCCCGCACCACCCTTCCGCCGTCCTCTGGGCGGACGCCCATTCGAGCAGCTTGTCCAGGTTCCTGTGCCCCCTCCGCCCTCCCGAGAGGGCGAATGCGCCGACCCTACTGAGGACCATCTCCAGAGCCTGGACGTGAGGGTAGGCCTGGACAATGCCCATGCACTCATCAAGGCAGGCGGCTGTATCGTCATGGCCAGAGCTCCGCACCCTCTCCATAAGCGTCTGCCCCCTGCTCAGGGCTATCCTGATGAGCTCCTCATCCCCCATAGAGAAGAAGGGGCCCTTGAGCACCGAGAGCAGGGCCACACCGTCGTTTGGGTTCGCTATGAATGCCGCAAGTTCCAATACGTCCCTGACCTCCTGCCTGTCGAAGAACCCCTTCCCCTTGTTGATCTGATATGGTATGGAAGAGGACCTCAGGGCATCCTCGTAGGCCTTGGACCGGGTCCTGTAGGGCAGGAGGATGGATATGTCCGAATAGCGCATGGGCCTCAGCTTGCCGTCCTCATCCTCCACCATCTCCTTCCCCACCGCCTTCCTTATGGCCTCGACGGCGAACGCTCCTTCCCTGGCCTCGGCATCCTTGATGCCGGTGACCCCCACGACCGTGATGCTTCCACCGGGCCCCCTCTCCGGGTCGAGCGGGTCATAGGCAGCCCCCCATTCGCCGGGGCCGCCCCCCGACGGGAACACACGTTCGAACAGCGAATTGACGAAATGCATGAGCTCCCTGCGGGACCTGAAGTTCCTGTCCAGGATGACATCCTTCCCGCCGGGTCCCGCCGAGATGGCCTCCCTTGCCCTGCTGAAGAGCCTAACGTCGGCCGACCTGAAACCGTAGATGGACTGTTTGGGATCGCCTACGATGAACAGCTTTCCGCCCTTTCCGCCGTCCCATAGCAGTGAGACCATCCTCCACTGCCTTGGGTCCGTGTCCTGGAACTCGTCCACCATTATCTGGCGGTACCTCCTTCGAAGCCTGTCCATCACACCGTTGAGGTTCCCTTCCATCATCCTCAGGGCCATGGCGATCTGGTCGTCGAAATCGACAAGGTTCCTCTCCCGCTTGCGCCTCGAGAGCTCTTCGACCACGGCCCCAAGGACCGTCATCAGATCGTCGTGCCGCTCCAAGGCCCTCTCAAGGAGCTTCCCGTTCCCTGCGAACCTGAGCGCCGTTCCATTGTCATGGACGTAGGTGGCGACCGATATCATCGCCTGCCTTACAGGGAACAGGTCGTCCCCCCATGCGTGGGAACTGCCTGTACCGGTGAACGCCCTGGGCGCTCCTTCCTTGGTCAGCAGGACGTCCCTGACAAGGTAGAGCCCTTCCATGGTCCGTTCTGCCAGGGGCGGGCCTATGTCCAGGTCGGGGCCTTTGAACATATCGAGAACAGGCCTCAAGGCCTCCATTACAGGTATCATCCTGTCGCTCTTGCTAGGGTGGTATCTGGCAACAGAGAGCTTCTTCAGACAGGGAACGATGCCGGCGAGCTCCCTTCGGGCCTTGTCCATGGCCTCGGTCTGGAGCGTTATGAGCAATTCCCGTGAGCGTTCGATGAAGGACCTTTTAGTGATATCCTCCACGAGCCGGCCCCTGTCCCTGAGGAGCGACCTGATGGCATCAGAGAGCTTTCCGTGGTTCATATCCATCATCAGACGCTTGAGGGGGCTCGAGGTCGGACCGTCCTTGAGGAGCAGTTCGGACAGGGTCTCGGTCAGGAGCTCCTCCGCCCCCATGTCCGTCACAACGCCCA
>JBFYMY010000110.1:0-5435 GCA_041304645.1 Thermoplasmatales archaeon | reverse complement strand
CCCAGTTCTTCCTGTACAGGAGCACCAGCATGACGAAGACGAACGACCATGCTATCCTGTGGGAAAGGATCTCCAGCGGTGAGACCTCCCCGAGGAGCTTCCAGTAGATAGGGAGGAAACCCCAGGTCACGAAGGCGGAGAGGGCGAACAAGAGGCCCGAGACCTTTTTCCTTTCCATCCAGGACAGAGCGGTGGCCATGATATTAAAATCTACGAGGAATCGTTCATTGGAAATACCACCGATGACATCGACATCTCCAAAAGAACGTAGGTGATGTTCAGTGAAGCTCAGGCAATCTCTGGAGGATTTCATCGTTGAGGAGGTCCACTCGGTTGACGTCAGGCCCGAGAACGGGCCGTACAAGATCTATCTCATGGAGAAGAGAGGTCTCGAAACGTTCTCTCTCATCTCGTACCTAGCTAAGGCGAACGGTATCCCCTTCAAGGATTTCGGCTATGCAGGGTTGAAGGACAGGCACGCCATCACTAGACAGCTGATCTCCGTCCCAAGCGGTCGTGGGATCAGGACCCTCCACGAAAAGAGCTTCGACCTGGAGCTCAAGGGTCATTCGGACTCACCCATAAGGCCTGGACAGCTGAACGGGAACAGGTTCATGATCAATGTCAGGGACCTGACGCTGGACGAGGTCGATGGGGCCATCAAAAGAGCAGCTATGCTGAGAGAGTGCGGTGTTCCCAACTATTTCGATTCCCAGAGGTTCGGGAGCGTTCCCCACGGTGAGTTCATAGCCAAACACCTTCTGGGCGGGGAATACGAGAGGGCGATGAGGATATTCCTTACCCATTACGACAAAAAGGAGAAGCGGGAGGTAAAGGAGGATAAAAGGTCCATACTGGCGAACTGGGATGACCTGTCCAAAGCCGAGATAAGGAGCAGACACCTGCAGGTCCCCGTGGAAACCTACCTCAGGACAGGCTCATGGGAGGAAGCATACCTCTTCATAGCCCGGAACATAAGGGAGCTGTTCCTTTCTGCCTACCAGAGCCATCTATGGAACGAGTGCGTCAAGGAGCTCCTCAGGTCCGATCTGGGTGCAGAACACCTCGAGGAGGTCCGATATTCCCTTGGCACGCTCCTGTTCTTGAAGGATATAGAGAAGAAGGACCTGGACCACCTTCCCGTGGAACTACCTGTATTAGGGCGGGGGGTGGACATCAGGCCAGAAGAAAAGGGGCTGATCTCGATGGTCCTTGGCAAGGAGGGGGTTTCTCTCGAGGGGATCAGGACCCTAGAAACTGCGGGTGACCATCCCAGGTCCTACAGGAGGAACGTGGTCCTAAGGACAGAGGACCTGCTACTCTCGGAGCCTTTGCCCGATGAATTGAACACCCGCCCCAATAAGGAGAGATGCAAGATAACGGTCTCGTTCCAGATATCGAAAGGGAGCTATGGGACGGTCATCATAAAAGGACTGTTCGGTAAATGAACCGGGCATCCTTGCAGCGACCCCAACTTTTATTAGTCTCGGGTGTTTACTAAAGTCGGTGCTCCCATGGTGGTCAACCTTGAGAGATTGCTCTCCCGCAGGGCAACGATAATGAAGGCCTCTGAGATCCGCGAGCTCCTGAAGCTCACCCAGTCCCCGGGAATGATATCCCTTGCTGGCGGCCTCCCCAATCCAGAGGCGTTCCCCGTTGAGATCATCAAGAAATGCATAGACAAGGTGCTGAAGGAGCATTCCTTGAGCGCCCTGCAGTACGGGACGACAGAAGGGCTCAACCCCTTAAGGGATGCGATCGCGCAGAGGATGAAGGCCAAAAAGGGGGTGGACTGCGAGCTCCACGACATCCTCATCACTAGCGGGGCCCAGCAGGGACTGGCCTTCATTGCCATGACCTTCCTCGACCCGGGCGATACATACATCTCATCCGCCCCTACCTATCTGGGCGCCATCCAGGCATTCCATGCTTACGAGGCCAAATGCGAAGCCATTCCGATGACCGATGAAGGATTCGATATAGAGGCCCTCCGCAGGAACATACAGAGATTGAACAGGACGGGCATCTATCCCAAGTTCATCTACACCGTGCCGACCTTCCAGAACCCCTCCGGCGGTACTATGAGCTTAGAGGCGAGGAAACAGCTCCTCGAGGTCGCCTCCGAATATGACATGCTCATCATAGAGGACGACCCCTACGGGGAACTCATCTTCGAGGGGGAGAGCATCCCCACCCTGAAATCCATGGACAAGAAGGGACGTGTCATCTACCTCAGCACCTTCTCGAAGATACTAGCCCCCGGGTTCAGGCTAGGTTGGGTCGTTGCTTCCCCCGAGATCATAAACAAGTTCGTACTGGCAAAGCAGTGCACCGACCTATGCACCAACGTGTTCTCCCAGTACGTAGCTTACGAATATATCTCAGGAGGCTACCTTGACATACAGGTCAAGGAGATAATAACGATGTACAGGGAGAAGAGGGACGTGATGCTCGAGGCGATACGGAAATACTTCCCTAAAGAAGCAAAGTACACGGTACCCAACGGAGGCATGTTCTTCTGGGTCACGCTTCCCAAGAGCATCAATACCAGGGCCATGTTCAAGAAGGCCGTTGCAAAGAAGGTCGCATACGTCGTAGGTGATGCGTTCTATCCGGATGCCAGCCAAGCGAACTCCATGAGGTTGAACTTCTCTTATTCCTCGAACGAAGATATTAAAGAAGGAATAAAGAGGCTCGGAGAGGTCATCAAGGAGGAGCTCAAGGCCCAGGTCACCAACGGGGAGCAGGTGGGAGAGGGCGTCTGAACCTCCTGTAAAGGGTCAATACGACCAAGATAGAGATCGAGCCAATGACCACAAGGGCAATAAAGACCATCATGA
Source organism: Thermoplasmatales archaeon (assembly GCA_041304645.1). Classification (GTDB taxonomy): domain Archaea; phylum Thermoplasmatota; class Penumbrarchaeia; order Penumbrarchaeales; family Penumbrarchaeaceae; genus JALOTP01. The sequence continues at coordinate 2,595 of JBFYMY010000110.1, read as the reverse complement.
CCGTGTCAGGTCCGTTCTCATTCACCTGATCGACATCATCCCTGACGAGGATGACCAGATAATGATCGTCCCTGGATGAATTGGTCCATACCCTGAGCTCTATGGAGAGGTTCCCGGAACCTGCTGGAGATACCGTTATCCTCGATGAATTGGACGAGAGATGGATGCCGCACCCGGATACTGTCCAATTGTACTTCACTATCTCAGAAGGTGGCCACGAATGTGAACCATCCAAGTATATCGTCCTGTTCTCGGTAGGTTCCCCCTCCCAGAATATTCGCGAGACTGCCCTATACTTTTTCAATGGGAAGGCCCGGGGTGAACAGTCCATGTCTTGAGGGTCCCCCCCGATGATATATTGGCCATCGAAGAGCCCATCGCCGTCATTGTCATTCAGCTCACTGTCGGGCCAGTAATTATGTGACCATTCGTTCTGACCGCAGTTTATGGCCGATACATCAAACGAGTAGCTCTTCTGGATATCGTTCATCCTGATAGTGTTCCCGTTTGACCCTCTTGACAGCTTGATACCGATCCTATTGTCCCTCAGGATATTGTTTATGAGCGAGATATTATTGGATGTTGCCAGTACGACACCGGTCTCACAAGATTGAACGGAATTGTTCACAATAAGGACCCGTTCGGAATTCTCCACCATGATCCCGTCTCCCTCCAAGGTTGAAATGCTGCAGTTCTCAACCAGACTGTCCTGGCTCATCAGATGGATCCCGTAACGAATATTTATCCCAAGGTCGCACCCCTTCACCAGGACATCGTCCACGTCCAGGACATGGATGCCGATCCCGTTCAGAGTGCAGGAAGCATTCAAGATCCTGGTCCCGAACGAGAGCCAGTAGAGATAGAAACCGGCCTTCGAATTGAAGCTGGCAGTGCAGTTCTCGAAGGTTGTGAAAGGGGCATAGTACATTCCGAACCCGTAACCGTTCTCGCTCGAAGCGGTGTTTTTAACATGGACGTCCATGGTGTCCGCGAGGTACATCCCCGCCCCTCCGTTCCTCATGAATGTGCATCCGTCCACCAAGGTCCCAGTGCAGTTCGCAAGCGACAGTCCGATGTTGCAGTAGAACGCCTTGCACATAGTGATGTTCACATCATTGCATGAGACGACCTCTATGCCGTTGGTGGCGTTCAGGACCACGATATCCTCAATGCCAGCACCGTTAGCGGTCATCCTCACGGCATAGTTGCCGCCCATCCCATTGATCCCTATGTACCGGTCGAACAGTCCCACAAGGCGAACGCTCTTGTCGACCAGGACGTTCTCCCTGTAGAGACCCGGGGCGATGTAGACGGTCTGACCGTCCTTGGCGGCGGAGACTCCCTCGGAAATGTTCCTGTATCCTCCCATGTAGGCGCCGACAAGGACAGCGCTCCCGTCCTGCCAGGGGAAAACGGTTCCGCCCTCGTCCGGTTCCGAACCACGGACAGAGAGGGGCATGAGGACGGATAACAGTATCAGCGATGACGCCATGAGTAGGACCGCGGTCCTAAGCAGAGGGGATACCCCCTTGTTTGCATCTCATGCTCTCGATATCGAACCTCAGCAGTTGAGCAGTACGGGCAGCGCCCTCGTTGCCAAGGAACTCCCTTCTCATTTCCCCTGGTTCGCGTTCCTGATGGTTCAAGAGCACATCGAACGCATGGGCCACCTCCTCTGGGCTGTCCACGAACGATATCCTGCCGAAGATGACGAGCGACCTGTATGCATGACTGCATTTACCATGCAGATAACCTAGGTCCTCAATGATGGTCCCGCATGCCCTGGGGTCCTTTCGCAGGATTTCAAGCTTGAGCCCGCTCCTTGCGGTATGGAAGTAGAGCGCGTTCCTTTCATTGTCGTAGCCGTAGCTGAGCGTGATGATGTAGGGACCCTCTGGACCCGAGAGAGATATGCTCATCCACCTGCACCTTCCCAGCAGACCTTCCATCACGGAGGGGTCATTGACCTCTTTCTCTGCTTTGAACATATGGTAGCTCTGCATGCCCGCCAAGTCCGTGCCTCCGCCCCGCTTATAGTTCTCTTCAGATATTAATGCAGGGACCTTTACATCTCCTATCGGACCTGTTCGAGCAAATATTATCAAGGGACCGAACCTCTCAGAGCAAAAGGTCCTGAGGCCTTAGGGGGTCAGATAGTTGGTCGTCGAGCAGATGCTGATCGGTAGTGACAATCTCTCCTACATCGTCTGGTGCCCAGAGTCCAAGATGGCCGCCCTGTTAGATGCAGGTATGGACATAAACCACCAGCGCGTGTTCCTGAAGGAGAACGGACTTAAGCTCCTCTACATCATTTCCACCCATCACCACTACGACCACACTGCTATGGTAGGGGAGCTGAAAGGGGTAACGGGAGCACTATCGTTAATTGGGACCAGTGATGCGATGTTCATGAAAGGTGCCGTTGATGGCACTCTCAAGAACGGTCAGGAGCTCACCATTGGCACCATTCTGCTTCGGGTCCTTGAGACACCCGGTCACACCCCCGGGTCCATATGCATCATCGACGTTAACGACAAGGCCCTTTTCACGGGGGACACGCTGTTCATAGGGGACTGCGGGAGGGCGGACCTCCCT
>JBFYMY010000109.1:0-3760 GCA_041304645.1 Thermoplasmatales archaeon | reverse complement strand
CCGATACTCCGGTGATGCATGTGAACGTGCCCAGGGGTATGGCTACGTCCATTCCTTTGAGGTTGTTCTCCCTTGGGGCCCTTATCAGCAGTTTGTGGCCGTTACCTTTCCTCCTGGCCTTGGGTACGGGTATGGAACTCTTTCCCGACAGATAGAGTCCCGTCATTGACCTCTCTGCATAGCAGATGTCATCGATGGTGCCCTGGGCCACAAGCTCCCCTCCATGCTTACCTGCTCCGGGTCCCAGGTCCAGTATATGGTCGGAGCTCCTCATGACCATCTCGTCATGTTCCACCACGATAATCGTGTTCCCGAGGTCCCTGAGTTTGATGAGGGTGTCTATGAGCCTCCGGTTGTCCCTCTGATGGAGTCCAATGGAAGGTTCGTCCAGAACGTAGAGGACCCCGACGAGCGAGGAGCCGATCTGGGTCGCAAGCTGGATCCTTTGAGCTTCGCCTCCGGATAACGTCCCTGTGGGCCTATCAAGGGTCAGATAGTCAAGTCCCACGTTGCTCAGGAACCCCAGTCTTGCCCTGACCTCCTTGAGTATCAGCCTGGATATGGTCGAATCCCGCTCGGAGAGGGATGAAGAGAGCCTTTCGAAGAATGCCAGAGAATCCTTGATGGACAGCTGGGTAAGCTCATGGATGTTCATGTCGCCGACGGTGACCGCAAGAGAGGTCGGTTTCAGTCTGGCCCCGCCGCAGGACGGGCAGGGATTGGACCTCAGGAACTTCCTGTAGAAGTCACGGGCCATCTCCGATTGGGTCTGGTGGAACCTCCTCTTGATGACGGGGACCACTCCCTCGAACTTCACATTATGGCTCCAGTCATATCTGGGCGTCGTTATCCTGACGTTGTAGCTCGAATCGGAACCAAATAGTATCGCATTCGCGGCCTCCGGCGGGAGGTCCTTCCAAGGGACATCGACAGAAAATCCCATCGAGCGCCCGAGACCCTCAATGAGCTTCAAAGAGTAGGAACCGTCCGGGTCTGTGCGAAAGAGGGCTATGGCGCCTTGTGAAATGGAAAGGTCCTTGTTCGGCACCACCAGTTCCGGGTCAACATCCAGGGTGAAACCTATCCCTGAACATTCCTTGCACGCACCGAAGGGCGTGTTGAAGGAGAACATCCTGGGCTCAAGGTCCGGTATCGATATCCCGTGGACCGGGCATGACATCCTTTCGGAGAAGTGCTCCCTCTCCCCCTTCTTCCTTCCCTCCAGCTCCTCTATGGCAACGAGCCCTTCCGAAAGGTGCAGGGACTGGGAGATGTCCTCGGTCAGCTGGTCCCTGTGCTCCTCATCGACCATGAGCTCGTCGAGGACTACCATTATGTCGTGCTTCCTGTTCTTGTCCAGTTCTGGAACGCTCGAGAGGTCCGTTTCGACCCCGTCTATCCTGACCTTGTTGTATCCCTGTTTCCTGAGGTCGTCCAGGACCTCCTTCTGGGTCCCCTTCTTTCCCTGGGCGATGGGGCACAGGACCTTGACCTTGCGCGGCCCGTCCTCCATTATGGTCTGGATCATCCTGTCCTGGGACTGCCTCTCTATCTCCCTGCCGCAGACTGGGCAATGAGGGACACCTATCCTTGCAAAGAGCAGCCTCAGGTGGTCATGGACCTCTGTTGATGTCGCTACCGTGGACCTGGGGTTCTTCGATGCGGAGTGCTGTTCGATGGAAATGGCAGGGGAGAGGCCTTCTATGGAGTCCACGTCCGGTTTGTCCATGACGCCCAGGAAGTTCCTGGCATAGGATGAGAGGGATTCTATGAACCTCCTCTGGCCCTCTGCATAGATGGTGTCGAACGCCAGGGACGATTTACCGGACCCCGAGAGCCCCGTGATGGTGATCAGCTTGTCCCTGGGTATGGTCACGTCTATGTTCTTCAGATTGTGCTGCCTTGCACCCTTGATGACTATGTTCCCTCCGGACATATGAAGGCTCACCCGCGGATACGATAAGATGTAGATAAGTGATGGTGCTAAAAAAAAAATATTAATAAACCGCTCCAGGGAGGGGGGTGGCAGATTGTATCGAGGTATGACGAACATCTAGGGTACAAGCACTTTCATTATCGTCCCAGCAGCCTGCTTAAGGACCGTCATTTCGGTTATGAGAGGTGGGGCGAACCTTATGGTCTGGGCATGCGTGTCCTTCGCAAGGATGCCCTCTTCCTTGAGCTTCAGGCAGTATGGTCTGGCCTTACCGGCGGAGACCTGGAGCTCGACTCCCACGAGAAGGCCCTTGCCCCTCACTTCCTTGATACGCTCCTGCGGCATGTGGGATAGGGTTTCCATGAAATGCTTCCCGTTCCCTGCGGCCTTTTCGTCCAGTTTCTCGTCCTCAAGGACCGAGAGGGCCGCTATGCCCACCGCAGAAGCAAGGGGGTTGCCCCCGAACGTGGACCCGTGGGACCCTGGGGTGAAGACGTCCATGATGCTCCTATCGGCAACTATGCCCGATACCGGATACAGACCGCCGCCTAGGGCTTTTCCGACCTGCATGATGTCGGGCCTTGCGTCCTCATGCATCCAGCAGAACCTCTTCCCTGTCCGGCAGAACCCCGTCTGGACCTCATCCAGCACGAGAAGGACATCGTTCTTTGTGCATATCCTCCGCACCTCCTTCAGATATCCTTTGTCAGGGACGATGACCCCGGCCTCACCCTGGATAGGCTCCACCATGAAAGCGGCAGTGTTCTCTGTAATGGCACCCTCTAGTGCGGCCGCATCGTTGAACGGTATGAGCTTGAACCCCGGTGTGAACGGACCGTAGCCGTCGTAGGCGTCCGGGTCTGTGGAGAAGCCGACAATGGTAGTGGTCCTGCCGTGGAAATTGTTGGAGCAGACGATGATCTCGGCCTGGTCCTTTTTGACCCCTTTCTTTCTGTATGCCCAACGTCTTGCCGCCTTGATGCCGGTCTCTACGGCCTCGGCACCCGTGTTCATGGGGAGGGCCGAGGAGAATCCGGTGTACTCGCATAGCTTCTTCAGGAATGCTCCCATCACATCGTTATGGAAGGCCCTGCTCGTGAGGTCAAGTCTGTCCAGCTGGTCCTTGAGGGCTTGGACTATCCTTGGATGCCTGTGGCCCTGGTTGACGGCCGAATATGCCGAGAGGCAATCGAGATAGCGCTTCCCCTCCACGTCCCAGACCCAGGGTCCATCGGCCCGGGAGAGCACCACCGATAATGGATGGTAGTTGTGCGCTCCAAATGTCTCGTCGGTCCGTATGAACTCATCGGTCAGGCTCATGGATGGGCCTCCTGGTGGGGAGAATGTCCCACCTGTCGTAGCATTAACCCCTAATTATTCTTTGCCACATCATTCCTTTTACGGGCAAGAGAGGTCGATCATGAGACCTGCTGGTGAACCAATAAATATAATACGTTCGCTCCCATTTTATCATCACAACGATGGAAGTGGTGGCCTGCCAAGGGTAGCATATGCTGTGACCATCTGCATTTCCATGCTCATAGCGCTCAATACGTCCTTTCTAACAGATCCAATAGACGCTGGAGAGGAGATGACAGAACCTCCGACAAGGGGATCCTCCTTGAGGATCGACAGCGACCAGGACCTCATTGAAACCGCTTCTGCAAGCGGCTGGAGCGGGAACGGCTCTATTTTGGACCCGTTCATCATAGAGGACCTGAACATGTCCGGGAACACGGGAGGGGCCTGTATCTATCTCGGGAACACAACTCTGCACTTCCTCATTAGGAACTGCACTTTTGCTAGATCTGGGTTCGTTGCAGA
>JBFYMY010000108.1:0-11828 GCA_041304645.1 Thermoplasmatales archaeon | reverse complement strand
CCCATAGAGGACTAGCTAGTATCCATCGAGTTCATAAGCCAGGCTATGGTCATTGGGGACCGGATACCGCTTTGTTCAGCTATCATAGTCCCGGCTTTCCAGCGGCTCGAAGGGTACGCACAGAAGAACAATATCCACTACACAAGCTACAGGGACCTGGTCCAGAACCCGTCCATCATAAGGTTCTATCAGGGCATATTGGAGAAGGAGACCAGCACCTTCGCCAACCACGAGCGCCCAAAGAAGATCATCCTTGGTGACAAGGAATGGACATGGGAGGGCGGTGAGCTGACGCCCACCCAGAAGGTAAAAAGGACCGTCATAATAAAGCACTTCAAGGACCAGATAGATAGCCTGTACGGTGCCTGAACATCATCAGTTCCGATCTCCCTGGGTAGGGCTCAGAAACCAGTGCTGTATATCAGCTTGGGCCTCATCCCCTTGACCTTGGACAGAAGACCTTCCTGCAGGCACGCGAGGACCTCGGTCGTCGGGACGCTGGCCTCGACCATGGTGGTCCTACCATGCCTTCCAAAGGAGATCACCTTTGACTGGATGAGCCCCAGTTTGTCCAGCTCGCTCATGAGGTTCACGACCTGCCTGCGTCCCAGTACGGTCAGGTCGAGCCTTCCCGCATAGAAGGAATAGGCCTCGAAGAGCTCCTTGGTCGTCGTCCTTGCCCGACCTGCGAGCTTTAGCTGGAGTACCGATAGGAGAACGAGCTTGGTCTGGATCGGCAGGGTCCTTACCACCTGCGAGACGCGGTCCATCTCTATCTTCTTCTGGGCCTGCATGACGTAGAGGTCCGTCAGCGCAGGTGAGCGGTCCCTCTCTGCGAGCTCCGCAGAGACCCTCAAGATGTCAAGGGCCTTTCGGGCGTCGCCGTTCTCGTTCGCAGCTATCGCCGCGCAGTGCGCCACAACGTCCGGATCGAAGGAACCCTGATAGAAGGCCTCGTCGGCCCTCCTTGTGAGAATGTCCCTCAGCTGGGCCGCGTTGTAAGGGTTGAAGACGAGCTCTTCGGCGCCCAAGGACGACTTCACCCTTGAGTCCAGGTACTCGAGGAACTGCAGGTTGTTGGAGATACCTATCAGCGAGACCCTTGTCCTTTTGAGCTCCTCATTGATCCTCGTGAGGGTGTAGAGTATATCGTCCCCGGACTTGTAGACCAGCCTGTCCACCTCGTCCATGATTATGATGGTCAGCGAATCCGTCTCGTCAAGCTTTGCTAGGAGCCGGTCATGTACCTCGTCCACGGGCAGTCCGGAGACGGGAAGCCTATCGTCCTCGGTAAAGGCAGCAAGCCTGTTGGCTATCTGGGTCATCACCCTGTACTCAGTGTCCATCTGTTGGCAGTTGATATATATGCATTTGACAGGCCTGTTCAGCTCCTTGATGAGGTCCGGGCCCATCACCTCATCGAAGCCAAGGAGCTCGATGGCATCGTTGAGGGTCCGCGAAAGGTCAGGGTCGCTCACGGAGGTCGTGACATCGAGGAACCTCTTCTGCATGGAGGACCTGAGCAGGTCTGACCTGTCCGTCAGGGCCTTCATCAAGAGCCTTGAGACAACGGTCTTCCCCGTACCTGTCATCCCGTAGAGCATTATATTGGACGGTGTGCTCCCCTTCAGAGAGGTCACCAGGATGCGGGCCAGGGTCTGTATCTCCAAGTCTCGGTGGGGGAGGGTCTCGGGTATATAGGAATATCGAAGGACCTCACGGTTCTTGAATATCCTTCCTCCCGTATCGAGGATATTGAAAATATCACCTACTGACCCGGCCAACTATCTCACCTGTACCCCTTAGAGCATGCACCCTTGAACGGTCCCAAAGACCACCCAGATGGGTAGATGGGACCTGCACGAAGCAAGGGAGAACCTACAGTCTATTTATTGTTTTCTTATCGGGCCCATGATGGTATAAAAGGATGATGCTTTTTTTCGTTCCGAAAATTAATGGTGATGAATTGATACATATCCTATATTGGATATTTATTATTTTTTAGTTCATTAACCCAATGTGAAACATACCAATCGCCCCTTCGAAAGCTGTAGGAATGGAACCCCCCTCCTATGGACGTAGGGTGCAAAAATCCATTCGGCACCCTTCAATGCCGTAGTAGCTCCGCTCCTGAAAAAACCTGATATGAGATATGAACATGACCAAAAAAAAGAGGGTTCACCTTTTTATCATCGATAGGCGTTCCGGGCTCTGCAGCAAAGGTCCATCTGGGACGAGCGGTCCGGTGACGTAAGATGGCAGGCATCCCGCCAGTTCATGACAGGAGAGCGGTCCTGAAGAGGACGATGAGAGCGCTCAGCATGACGGTGGAGACCCTCTCTCAGCTCGAGAGGGACCCTCCCCTTGTCCAACTTGCGGAGCTGGAGAGAGCGGGTGCATACGACCTCACGGGTCTAAGGGAGACAGGGAACGATGTCCTCCATCTGGCCGCGTCCGTCAATGATTACAGGCGCAGGTATTGGCAGCTGGAGAACAGCATCAGACAATCGTTCATCTCCTCGATGAGGTCAAGGGGCTACCTGCCCGCCTTCTCCAGGGAGGTGGACTCCCTGAAGGTGTCCCTCCCCGAGGCCCTCATCAAGGGCGATGACAGGGTCTGGAAGTATACCTATGACAGGTACATCGTGACCATCTCGGAGCAGGTCGGCAGGGATACATCGGGCGCCCCCACCTCAGAGGAGGTCTGGACCTCCTTGGAGGGTAAATGGGCGGGAAGGACGGACGGACTGGTCTCAAAGGTCAACACCCTCATCCCTCAGATGCTCGCTCTCAGGTCCAGGCTGAGGTCGTTCCTGCGCTCCCCGGACCGGGCATGGAAAGATGTCAGGGTAAGGGGCCCGAAGGTGACCCCCGTGAAGAGGCCCATCAGGCCCATAATGGTCATAAAGAGGCCCATTCCGGTCCAGAAGGTCCCAAGGAGACCGAGGAAGAGACTGCTGGGCGGACCCAAGCGCCAGGTCATCGGTCCAAAGGGGGGCAACCCCTGATGGTCCCGCGTCCGCTCGTTGTACTGGTCCTTGTGGTCCTATCCTCGTTCTCCATCATCGTGATAGCCCATCCTCTGCTGGTAGGGCCGGAGGAGGGTACGCTCACCGTGAAATGGTCATCCCCAACGGGACTGGTCCTGAGGAATCTCGTGGAGGGTGATAGCATAGAGGTCAGCTATGAGAGCGAATTGCCCCTCTCGGTATTCCTTCTCGACCTTGAGGAAGCGGAGGCATTCAGGCGCCCGTCGTTCTACAGAAGGGACCTGCCGGCGCCCATCCATTCGGGTAGAACCGCCGACCTGGAGCTCAGGGTCGACCGCACCGGGGACAGGGAGCTACTGTTCTGGAACTCATCTTTCACATCTGACCAGAACGTCGATTACAGCATCAAGGTCCACAGGAGGGCCCTGACCTGGGGGATGGTCGTTTCCGGTTCCGGTCTCCTCATCCTCTGCCTTTTCGGTGCCGTCCTTCTGGTCCGCAAGGGAAGGGACCATCAGGACCTCGAAAGGACCCCAAAGGACCGATGATTTCAATATAATCCAATACCATTATGTAGTATGACCGGAGCTTCGATGGATGGCATGGGCTCGGAGGGGTCACCTTGAAGGAAAGCGGCATATCACCTGAACACGTTAGGAAAGTGACAGCTCTTGTCCTGATCGCCATCATGGCCGTTACGGTACCCGCCAGTCTGTTCTCCACTGTAATGCCCGATAGTGCCGGGGCCAACATAGGAACGAGAGGACCCGGACCGGTGAGGAGCTTAAATATCTCATCGATGACCGGGGAGCACAGGGTCTCCGAGGTCGCATACATGAGGTTCCTGGGGGACGGTACGCCTGTCAGCAGCGGAGGTCTGGGCAGCTACATAGGGTCCGCCGACATAGATGGGGACGGGAACATGGAGCTGGCCATAGCCGCGCCCGGGATAACGAGCAAGGGCGGGGATGTCGATGCTGGGATAGTGTATGTATTGAACGGCACATCGGACCTCGCATCCGCCGATGTGGACCTGCAAGGGCAGCTCCTGGACCTGACCATACGCTCCACAAGCCCTTACTCCTCTCTCCTGGGCTCCTTTGCCTCGGGCGACCTGAACGGCGACGGTCACACCGACCTGATAGTAGGAGCACCTTCATGGCCCGACACGGGCAAGGTATGTGTCCTCTGGGGAGGCCCCAGCGGTTTTCCCCCGGACCTGGACCTGGTCAGGATAATTGGGTCCACACCAAATGGGAACCCCGTGGGCTTCCTCAGGACGGAATCATATGCGGTCATAGCTGGATTAGTGACCACGAGCGTCCTTGGCACCATGCTCGGGAAGAACGTCATGGCAGGGGACCTGGATTCCGACGGGGTCGATGACCTGGTCTTCACCTTCCACGGTTGGAACGCTGTCTTCATAGTATGGGGGAGCTCCGACAAGATGCAGTTCGGTTCGGAGTATACCTACATCAGGAACACCATGCAGACCTCCCAGTTCGGTCATGGTTGCCTGCTGGACGACTTTGACGGCAACGGCGCCCCGGACCTTGCCATAAGTTCGCCAACAGCCGATGACGATATAAGAGGCCTCCTTCAGGTCGGATGTGTCCATGTCATCTTCGGGGCAGGGGGATTGAGAGGGAACACCTCGCTCCTGATCGAGGAGGTCGCCAGGCCCAACATCTATGGAAGGGACCCTTACGACCAGTTCGGCCTCGGGCTCAGGTCAAAGGACCTCAACGATGATGGAAGGACCGACCTTATCATCGGCGCCCCCGGCGATGACGGACCCAACAATGACCGATACGAGGCAGGCCAGCTGATGGTCTTCTACGGTGCGGACGTGGTCAATTTCCCAACCAATATGGTAGGTATAGACAGGTGCGACAAGGTCATCTACGGGGCCCAGGGAAGGTTGGGCAAGATCGAACCCGACGCTCTGGGGTCCCAGTTCGCGATAGGGGACATTGACGGTGACGGCAAACATGAGCTGATGGTCGGATCACCAGGCAAGGACGGGGACAGCTCAGAGAACGCCGGTAACTGCATCATCTTCTCGAACGCCGATTCCTTCGGCGTTCCCGGGGTGACGGCAGACCTCTCGAAGGCAGTACCTGTAGCGGTCCTTAAGGGTGATGACCCCTACGACGGGCTCGGCTTCCAGGTGGAGGCCATGGACATGAACGACGATTCGATAGATGACCTGGTCGTCTCATCTCCGGGAGGGGACGGCCCCGGTAACAACAGGCCCGGTGCAGGTGAGGTGTATGTACTGCTCGGCTCCTCCCTTGTCATAGATTCCATCGGACTGACCGGCGAGGCCGTGACCGAGGGGACGCTTTACACTGGTGCCGGGAACGCCACGCTTGAGGTCGGGTTCAGACAGTACCCGCAGGCCTTGGGGACCACACCGGCCAGGGTCGTGATCGACCCTGACGGGCTCAACATAGTCCTGACCTTCGGCCCCGGGGGGTTCTTCAAAGAAGGGGACGCTTTCGATCTTGTCACCATAGATGAGGGGCGTACCGCCCTGACCGTGAACGGTGCATCCGGTACGCTAAGGATGGCCCTTGCCTTCGACTGGTTCTACTACATGACGCAGGATGCGTCGGTCATCGTCTCCTTCCATGTCGGGAGCGATGTCTGGGTCGAACGCACCTTCATCTCACCGTTCAGTGCCGTCAGGGACGTTCGATCGATGGGGGAGCCTACGATCCTCAGGAATGGAGCTGCCCTGCCGACCGGTCATGAATGGTTCTCGAGCGGCGACGGCCTTTCGATGACCGACCTCGGCCTCATCTACTCCGACGGCAGCGGAAGGAAATTCGATGGTTCGAAGGCCACGGCTTCCCTTCTAAGGGACCACAGCGTGGTCGATACGGGCCGTGCCGACAGCAACTGGGCCGTGGAGGATACGGTCCCCGCCCAGGGCCCTGTCGCCTACACGGTCGTGATAGGCCATCATCAGGACGAGGTCCCGGCAGGTTTCCCCGAAGGTCTTCGCCCCGGCACGGGTGTGCCATTCAGGTTAGATGTCAAGGTCGATGATATCGATCCCGACCCGCCCGGGAACATCATGGTCCTACCTGACCCCGACAGGAACTCCATTTACGACGACGACACACAATGGGATCTCTCATGGGATGCGCTCCTGGATGATAGCTCCGACCCCTTCATAGAAGGGAGCCTCATGGGAATGGACCATAACGGATCGGGCATCAGGGGTTTCTACGTCCAGGTGAACGATGGGTCCCCCCTGGTCGCGCGGACCGACGGTGGGCTCCAGGCCACCTATTTCAGGGACGGCAACTTCTCCGAACACGGTATGATGAGGGTGGACAGGACCGTACACTTCACCGAGGATGATTGGGGAATGTGGGGGCCTTCTCCAGAGAGGGTCCCGCCCTACGGATTCTCCGCCAGATGGGACGGGTGGGTCCGCTTCCCCAAGGACAGGTACTACAGCTTCGAGCTGACCGGGATGGGTTCGGTCAAGCTTATCATGGACGGGACCACCGTTATCGACTGGACGGACCTCTCCCTCTCACCGATGACGGCCGCGAGGTATCATACGAAGGACGAGGTACGTTCCGTGGAGATCTACATGAGGCAGCAGGGGCCTGGTTCGTCCATCAGCTTCATGGTGGATGATGACCGCGGTGATTTCGTCCCGGTCCCGGCGGGAGAGCTCTACCATGTTTCCAATATGGTCCCTCTGACCATCCCTGGCCCGGGCGTACAAACCGTGGCTTTGACCTCGATCGACTGGGCTGGTAGAACGAGCCAAACCAAAGAGCTCGAGCTGGTCATGGAGCAAGATGCGCCCGGTTTCAATCTTACCGAGTACAGGTCGTGGTATGCAGCGGCCTCGCCAACGGTAGAGCTCATCATCTACGACCCTGCAAGTTTCGGGGGTTTCGGCTCCGGCGTGAACACGACCTCACTGGAGTACAGGCTCAGGAAGGGGAGCGATACAGCCTTCGGAGAATGGTCCGGGAACGGTAGGAAGGTGACCGTCCTGGTGCAGGGTGCTGAACTGCCCACCTCGGTAAGGACCTCCTTCAAGCTGGACCTGACCAGCGATTGGAACGGTCAGGTGCAGTTCAGGGCCAGGGACGGTGCGGGCAATGAGATGCAGTCATCCTCGCTCTTCCTCGGTGTGGACATGGTCCCTCCTGCCATCAGCATCCTGTCCCCTAACCTGACAAAGCCCCAGCCGAGCACTGGTTTCGATATCCTTATAAGGACCTTTGACGGGAAGGGCTCAGGGGTGGATGGCGGCAGCATCGGTTACAGGTTGAGGAATGCCGCATCGACGGAATGGGGCGACTGGAACGAGGTAGGCCAGAAAGAGACGGGTCCGGAAGTTCTGACCCCTATGAACCTCCGTCTGGTCCCGGGCGATCATGTCATCCAGTTCCAAGCCATGGACACTGTCGGCAATCTCGGCCTCTCGCCCATGTTCGACCTCAAGGTGACCGAGCCCCGGACGGACCTGCCTCCCGTTCCTGTGATTAACGCTCCGCTGGATGGTGCAGAATACAGGATAGGGTACCCCGTTCCTCTCGATGCAACGGGAACTACCGATGACGGGCTTGGACGCTACCCCTCAATGGTCCTGACGTGGTTCTCGAACGTTTCGGGATACCTCGGTTCAGGACGGAGCCTTACCACCTACAAGCTGAACCCGGGTCATCACAGGATCACCCTCTTCGCCGATGACGGTTCCCCCGGCCACAACGTGACGGCCGTGGTGAACATCACCATCAAGGACATGGAGGTCCCGGACGACGATGACGACCTCCCGGAGGACGACGAGGGCCCCGACCTGCTCATACTTCTGGGTGTGTTCACATTGCTCACCATCCTCATTGCGGTCATTGTGATCTTCCTCATGATGAGGTACAGGGCACGGAGGGAGGAGGAGATCAGGCTAGAGTACGCCGTCAGGACCGAGGATGACGACTACTACGATGATAGGGTCATGGAAGAGGAGAGGGCCTTGGGCATCCGTGTGGAGGAAAAGGAACTTTCTGGCGAGGAGCTTGAAAGGAAGAGAAGGGACCTCTACGGTGAGGATTGACCCTTGACCTGACCCTCATATCCATCTATGAGGGGTGCTATCCGGCCGAATAGGAGTTCATTTGCTAGCTCCTTCAGCTCATCATATGTGTATTCCCTTCCCGGCGGTGGTCCGGGGACATACCAGGGCCTACCGAACCTTGCTGTGACCTTCACGCCGTACCTGGGGAACAGCCTCCCTTTGGGCCAGGCAAGGTGACCACCGGATATGCCAATGGGTACAATGGGTGCTCCGGAAAGGAGGGCGAGCCTTATAACGCCGGTGTGGGGTTCAAGGAGCGTCCTTCCGTCCCCCCTGGTGCCCTCGGGAAATATCCCTATGTAATGCCCTTTCTTCAATGCCACGACCACATTCTCCAAAGCCGTTGCATCTGATCGGCCCCTCCTCACGGGGATGCTTCCTATGCCTTTGAAGAAGAACCTGCTGTGGGGCCGATCGAAGAGCTCCTGTTTTGCCAGGAACCTGACGGGCCGGTCCAGGTATGCGGCCATCATCGGACCTTCGGCGTTCGAGCAGTGGTTGGATGCGAAGATGATGCCTCCCTCGGGAAGGACCCCCAGGCTCTCCGGCCGTTCCCATGCCCGGAACGTTGTCCTGAAGTAGCAGAGAAGGGGTGGCGTCACTATGTGATATAACCAGGTCATGGAGTCCGACCCCCACATATCTCCTCGATTATTTCAAACTTGACGGAGGACTCGGATCACCATTCGTAATGTTCAATGGTGCTCCTCACGCCCTCGTCAAGGGATACTGCAGGACAATAGCCCAGGTCATTCTTGGCCTTTGAAAAGTCTGTCAACCACCCATCGGTCGTAAGTGCCCTGTACCTGGTCCAGGTCAGCTGGGGTGGACCCTTGAGGAAAGGCCTGGCCAACCCCATCACAACTGCAATGGCGAACAGAACCGGCCTAGGTATCCTCATCGCGTCCCCCCTGCCCCGGGAATTCCTTTTGATGGTCTCTATGACCATCCGCTGCGAGTACGGGCCCTCGCTGATATTGTAGATCGAGAACCCACTTCCTTTCTCGATCGCCTGGAGGATGGCATTGACAAGATTGTCCACATAGAGCATGTTCAGGCAGGTGGTGCCGCCGCCTACGAGGGGCATCTTCTTCGATAGGACCGCTTTGAATGTCCCCATTGCGGATGTCCTGTCCCCCATGCCTGGTCCGTAGATGACCGTCGGTCTGAGGACCGTTATATCCATCCCGGACCCTTTTGCCTTCGAGGCAAGGAACCTCTCGGCCAGGAGCTTGGACCTCCCGTAGTCATCGATGGGTGCTGGGGTCGTCATTTCCGTTATGGGCGACCCCTTCTTTCCATGGGGGCCTACCGCGGATATCGAACTGATGAGGACGAACTTCCTTGCACCTATGGACCTGGCCTTCTCGAAGAGGTTGACCGTCCCCTGGAAATTGACCTTCATCATCATCTCCTTGGAATGACCGCCGGATTCCAGCAGACCGGCGCAGTGTACGATGCAGCCGCATTCCGGTAGGTCAAGGGTGGACGGGTCAGTGATATCGGCATATACTGGCCCGGACAGATCGGAACTCTCCCCGGGCAGAAGAAGAGGTATTGCATCATACCCCTTGCTTACAAGTGCTCTTGCGGTCCTGCTTCCTAGGAAACCCGATGCACCTGTGACCAGCACCTTTTCTGCCACAACCACTGCAATGGTCGCGGTCTAAATAAGGTTTTTAAAAAAAAAACCCTCATAAGCCAAGGCTTACAACATAGAATGAAGATTTCTGTCGGGTTTTTTCGTAAGTCCCTTTCGTCTATTCCCTTTAGAAATGGGACTTCGAAACCCATGCACAACAGAGCGTCGATTGAACACCACTGTTGTGCGGGGGTATGAAGAACATATTGATTACTTGATGGTCAATCTTCATACCAAACCCTCATGAGCCAGGGCTCACAACATAGGATGAAGATTGGTGTGTTTTTTTTAAGACCTCATCTATTCGAGAGTGATGGCAAAGGATGAAGGTCGTTCACTTTTCGGAGGCAATCACCCCGAAAACCAAACTGACCTGGTAGTTTCAAAGCACAACATATTGTCGCTCCTCCTTAAGGAAGCACGCATACTAAATTTTGTATTTTTTCACTACCTCCTTTGCCATCGGAGTACACTATATGCAAGCGATTTTAAAAAGCTGTTGTGGGATAGATGTACATAAGGCAGTCATTGTGGCATGCCTTATGACTGAAGATGAGAATGGAAAAGTGGCTAAAGAATCCAGGCAATATGCAACCATGACAGAGGATATACTTGAAATGAAATTATGGTTGCTTAAAAACGAATGTTTTCATGTTGCTATGGAAAGTACCAGTGTTTTCTGGAAACCTATTTTCAACATTCTAGAAGATACTATTAACGTCATGGTTGTCAACGCCAGACTAATCAAGAATGTTCCAGGACGAAAAACGGATCTCAACGACAGTGAATGGATAGCAACTCTGCTCAGATACGGTCTTCTTAGGAATAGCTTCATACCACCAAAGGATATTCGAGACCTTAGAGACTTGACTCGATATCGTGTGAAGTTAGTCCAAAATGCAACATCTGAAAAGAACAGACTTCAAAAGATTTTAGAAGATGCAAATATCAAGATATCCTCTATTCTAAGCAAGACGTTCACCGTTTCGGGAATCGATATGATTCAAGCGATTATTAAAGGCGACTCAACCCCTGAGCAAATTGCTGACCTGGCTAGGAGACGGCTTAGATCTAAAATTCCAGAGCTGACAAAGGCATTGAGGGGACATGTGACAGAACATCACCGGTTCATGTTGACGGAAATTTTCGACCATCTGAACTATCTCTCAGAAAGAATAGCTGATTTGGAAAAAATGATTGAAGAAAAATTAGAACCATACCGTAATATCTTCGACTTATTAATCACGATACCTGGAATAAACAAACATTGCGCAGCATCGATAATTGCAGAAATTGGTGTTGATATGTCCATCTTTCAGACTCCAAAGCGTTTAGCTTCTTGGGCTGGAGTCTGTCCTGGTAACAATGAAAGTGCTGGAAAAAGATTGAGTGGAAAAACCAGAAAAGGTGATAATTGGTTACGGGTAACATTGACCGAGGCGGCATGGGCTGCTTCAAAAACGAAGAACAATTATCTCTCAGAAAAATTCAGGAGGTTATCTCATAGACGTGGTCAAAAGAGAGCCATTACTGCTATCGCTCATAAGATATTATGTATAACTTATCATGTGATTGAGAAGAAGGAACCATACAAGGATCTTGGACCAGATTATCTTGAAAAAATACATAACGATAACTCAAAAAGAAATGCAGTAAACCGATTAAAATCACTTGGTTATGAAGTGTTACTAACTCCAGTTAATGCGGTCTCTTGACCGATTCACACACCAATCTACATACTAAAAAGATAGGACCATAAACATTTATATTATGTATGTATGCACATACTTACATAAAGGGAGATGCCCATGAACGAGCATACCGATACAAGACACAGGATAATGGAGAGCGCTGTCGAACTTTTCTCCACATGCGGGTACATGGCAGCTACAACGAAGGAGATAGCTAAAAGGGCCCAGGTCAATGAACTGACCTTGTTCCGTCATTTCGGGTCCAAAGTCTCTCTCCTTGACATGTCCATAGATCATGCATTCGCTTACGAAGAGCTCAAGTCATCATTGCCCCCATTGACAGGAGACCCCGAAGAGGACCTGCTTTCGACCGTAGCGTTCATGAGGGGGAACAT
>JBFYMY010000107.1:0-22945 GCA_041304645.1 Thermoplasmatales archaeon | reverse complement strand
GGATGGTATTCCTGGGTTTATCGGTATAAGAGTCCCAAAGACCCATGGGTATTCGTCGTCCGGGTCCAGAAGTCCGTCCCCGTCCGTATCGGGTTCGTTCGGGTTCGTGGGTATGAACACCCTCTCACCTGTCTGAGGGTTCACGTATGCGAACCTGTAGTACTCAGCGTAGTTGGTGTAGGGGTTGGGAACGTCCGGGAGCCTGAACTGGGCATACTCCTCTCCACCGAACCAATCGTTGTCCATGTCAGCATCGGTCGGATCGTTGGGGTTCAGTCCATTGTCCGCCTCCCACCCGTCAGGGAGCCCATCTCCGTCAGTGTCGGAGTTGTTAGGGTCCGATCCATAGAGGAACTCATCGAGGTTCGTGAGCCCGTCATTGTCCGGGTCCTTGTCCCAGTCGTCCCCCGACAGAGGGTTGAGGGCCGAGACACAGCTCACCATTACCGCAAGTCCGAGCATGGCCGCAAGGGCCGTTACATAGGTTCTCATCTTTCTTGCCTCCTGCATGGATGAGGGGTTGGGCCCGTAGGTATTTAAACCCTTTAGAACGTATATCGAACAATATTATAGAAATGGATGGAAAATATATAAAATAGTTATTATCGAAAATAAATAATAATGATATTCACCAATAGGACATTTGACCTATGGATTATTAAAGCATTATGATACGTACGTCGAACAAGGGGATAGAAGGACCCCCCCGTACATACCGTTAGGGGAAAGGGTATTAGAAAGATGGGTATTGATGACACTCAGGTGGTCCTGTGGCGGAATTGTTCCCTTGGGAAGGCAAGTACGTGCTGGGATTAGAGGAGATAGACGACCAGCACAGGAAGCTGGTGAACATGATAAACTCGCTCCACGAAGGCTTGAGGGATGGAAAGGGGAGGGAGGTGACCGGCACGGTCCTCAAGTCCATGATGGAGTATGCCCTCTATCATTTCAAGACAGAGGAGGACCTCATGCAGAGGTTCGGTTTCGATGGGTTCACCGAGCACAGGGCGGAGCATCTGACGTTCATGGAGAGCGTCGATGGGATGGCGAAGCGCCACGAGGCGGGGGAGTACCTGGTCTCCCTGGAGCTCAATGACTTCCTCAAGGATTGGCTCGCGGACCATATCCTCTTGACCGACAGGAAATATGCCCCATTCCTCAGGTCCAAGTTGAGATGAGCGCCCCAACTCAAAGGATCCGTTCCACCCCCCAGGTGGCGGCATATCCCGCAATGGCAGCGGTCCAGAACAGGAGGGGTATGTGCAGGAGCATCGTCAGAGGATGTCCTCCCTTGAACCTCCGTATGGTGTCCGCACTGAAGAGGACGTGGAGCGTTATGACCACAAGGATGGAGGCGAGCATGAGCCCGCCCAACCCCTCAACGTCCTTGAGGAGGACTATGTTCTGGAAGGTCTCCAGCTCCGGAGAGGAGGTTCCCAGCTCAGAAAGCCTAGCTATGATCTCCAGTATGACCGCATGGATCATGAAGAGGGATGCGGACATGAAGACCGTGAGGCTGTAGAGGATGGCACTGAAATTGTCCGCCATCATGTACCTCCTCTTCCGCAGGGACTGCAGGGTGGTGAAGTGGCCCGAGACCATGGTCGAGACGTCCTTGGGGCTGCCCCCCGCAGATATGCCCTCCTGGTATGTTGAGAGGAACTGAGATATCAGCTCGGACCTTGCCTCTCTGGAGAAGAGCGTCCAGGCCCTTTCGGTGTCTATGCGGAGCCTCAATCTGTCGTAGAGGGCCCTGACCTGTTCTGTCAGCTGACCGAAATCATGCCACCTGATCCTTTTAAGGCCCATGCTTGCAGACCCACCTTTGCTCTCTGAGGTGGACCCAATGGTCCTCATGAAGGCGCCGAACGACTCGTCCCTTCGGACTATCCTGTTCTGTTCGACGAGCATGTATATGCCCGGGAGCATGAGGGGTGTCGTGGTCAGGGCCAGGACCAAAAGGGTGAGCTCCCATCCTGGTCCTACCATGATAAGGGACGAGCCCATTATCAGGGAGGCCATTGTCGAGATCAGTAGGAGGACAAGGAGCCTCCTGTGGAAATTGGACGAGCGGGGATAGGGCCAGGGATCGAACCAGATGGACTCCCTGGGTAGGATGGACCTGACGACGAACCATAGAAGGCCTTCCACAACTATGAACAGGAAGACGATGAGGAAGCTCATGAGGTAGTGGTTGATGTTCACCATGAGGGAGAGGACGGCCAGGAGGACGTTCAGGAACATGGTCACGGTTATCATGGAGATATAGACCTCTCTGAGGACCTCCATCCTGTCCAGGGTGTTCGTGTACCTCGACCTGTACTCCTCCATCACGGCCTCCTGCTCGTTCCTGAAGAAGACCTTGGGGTCCTCCTCGGTCTCCATGGCGTAGGCCATCCTCTCGAAGAAATCACCGAGCCTCTTGGAGGGTCCCTGCCTCCCTATCTGCCTGAGGGCCATGGGGACCGACATCTTCCAGGTCCTGGAGAGCTCCTTGACCTTGTCGAGCTCCTTGTACACCTCGCCCTGGGCCATCCCCTTGGTCGCTATCTCGAATATGGACGTCCTTGTGGACGAGGACAGGGACATGACAGCTATCCTGAGTATGAACATATGGAGCTCATCGTCTATCTGAGACCCCCTCCGGTCCCTCAGCACAATGGGCCAGATGAGGACCAGAAGGGTGACGATCGCAAGCAAGGACGCCAGTAGGAGCGCTCCGGATGTCGTCAGGAAGAGATCGGGGTACGTTAGGGCGAGACCTGCCGATATGATCAGGCCTACGATGAGTGCGGGCAGGGCCCTTGTAAGTGCCCATCTCAGCGGGTCTGTCCCCTTTTGAGTGTAGGCATGGAGATAGGACGAGCTCTCACCCCCTCAGTTCCTTGGGGATCCCCTCCCACCCGTTCTCGGAATAGGACCTGAACACCTCGTTCACCTGGTCGTAACCCGTGACGTTCAGGTCCTTCATGGCCCTTATCACCCTCTCCCTGCGGTCCAGCTCCGTGTAGATGTCCTTGCTGAACTCGAGCCCCATCTTGGGGGCTATCTTGTGTTCGAGGATGTATGAGTTGTACATGCCGGTGAAGTAATGCCTGTCCCTCACCGGGTCCCATTCGAATATGGTCCTTGTGAGGATGCCCCCCCTTTCCTTGGAGTATTTGATTATCTCCTCTATCGCCGAGCAGCGCCGCTTGATACGCCCTTCGACATAGATTATCTCCTGGAATAGTGCGACGTTCATGTTGTCTATGAACCGGATGGGCACGTTTATGGGGTCGCCCGTGAAGCGCTGTATCATCTTCGCTATGGAGGAGGCGTGGAAGGTGCTGAGGACCGCATGCCCCGTCTGCATGGCCTGGAAGGCGGCCGAGCCCTCCTTTCCCCTGACCTCCCCCACGATTATGTAATCGGGCCTGGACCTTAGTGCCGTCTTCACCAGGTCGAAGAGCTCGACCTTTGCCTCCTCGAAGACGGTCTCCCTTGTTATGAGCCTCTGCCATACCTCATGGGGGACCACGACCTCGGGCGTGTCCTCCGCGGAATATATCTTCTTCCTGGAGTTTATGAACGACAGCATGGCGTTCAGGGTCGTGGTCTTCCCTGATGCCGTCTCGCCGGAGACGAATATGGACATCCCATGCTCCAGGCAGAGCCAGAGGTATGCCGCCATCTTGGGGGAGAACGTGCCCCATTTCACGAGCTGTGGCATCGTGGGGGGCTTCTCGAAGAACTTCCTTATGGTGAAGCTCGGACCTCCCTTGGACACGTCCTCCGAGTAGATTATGTTCATCCTGCTCCCGTCGGGGAGGGCCCCATCCACTATGGGCCTCGAATCCGTGACGGGGCGCCCCATCCTCTCGGCCGTGGACCTGATGTAGAGGTCCATCTCCTTCTCGTCCCGGAAGCTCAGGTTCGTTTTGAGCATGCCGAAGACCTTGTGGACCACGGATATGTTCCTCAGCCCCACCGCATGTATGTCCTCGAGGTACGGGTCCCTGAGCAGGGGCTCTATGAGGCCTGCCCTGGCCAGGTCCCTCTTGAGGACGTAGAGCATGTCCTCCCGCTCGTCCCTGGATATGGGAACGGACCTGCCCCTGAGCCGGTCCCTCAATGAGGGCCTCCCCTCCCTGGGGTAGGTCACCCTGGAGAAAAGGTTCTCTATCTTTGCCTCGAGCTCCACATCGGGGTCGTGCATGCGCTCCAGAGGCGCCAGTTCCAGTATGCCCTGTTTTATGATGTCCAGTTTTCCCATTCCGTCCTCTTCCGGTGCGGGCTCTATCACCTCGTAGAGCTTGCCCCCCTCGGGGACCTCGTGTATCCTTATGAAGACAGGGTCCCCGACGGGATAGATGACATCGATGCCCCTTGCAGTGGACATCTCCTCGGTCAGCCTGTCCACAAGCTGGGGACGCTCCCCTTTCAAGACCAGTTCGTCCATGTAACGCTGGAGATGCGGGTTCCTCTCCATGGCTCCATCCGTTTCCATCCTGCTGGGTCCCCCTATGTCACCGACGTTATGTCCACTATGAACCCTGCCCGGGGCTCTATCCTGAACCCGACGGCCGTGCTCACCGGACCGGCCGCATGGGAATACCTTGTAACGTATAGAACGTGCTCGACCGTACCCTCGACTATCTCGGACCTGAGCTCTATGAGTATGTCTGCCACAGAGCGGAAGGGTCCGAACACGTCCCTGGGGAGCTCGGACGGGTCCATGGTGAGTATGAGCGTTCGGTTCTTTCCGATTATCTTCTTGAAGAAGGAGATCGTCGATAGCACCCTGGATTCGTCCATCTCGTTCATTACAAGGGCAGAGAACGTATCTATTATGATCACCTCTGCCTCGTACAGGCCGGGTGTTGACATCAGCCGGGAGAGGAAATCGACCCGGTCCTTGGTCCTCCCTATGAGGGGGAACACAGGTATGAACCGGAGCGACCCCTCCATTATGTTCTTCTTTATCGGGTAGTCCAACGAATCCATCTGGTCAAGGAACCCTTTGGTGGTCTGTTCGGTGGATATCACGTTAACGGAATGGCGGTGCAGGAGGAGGCCGTAGATGAGCCTCTGGACTATGGCCGATTTCCCGCTCCCGACAGAGCCCGAGATGACCGCCATGGCGCCCTTCGGCAGCCCCCCACCAAGGTGTCTGTGCAGGCCGTCCCTCTCGAAATCGAACCTGAGGAGGTTCCCCATATTGACGGCTGTCAAAACGTTCAGACCTCCCTGACCCTGAACACGAAGGAGTCCTCAGCGCTGCCCCTGGAGGCCCCCGCGCTGTTGAGGCCCGATGTCGAGGCCCACCCTATGACGTCCATGGATGTCGTCAAACCCTTGACGGGGAACACGACCTCGACGGTGGACCCGCTAGACCATCTGGTTCCCCCGGAAAGGAGCTTGACGGAGATGGAGGTCCCGGACAGGGCAGTTCCGTTCGCGGATACGACTATGTCCGTCATCGAAAGGGCCCCCGTCCCTGTGTTCTTGAGGTAGTATGTGAGGTTCCCCGATACCGGGTCGTATGGAACGTTCAGGGGATCGTTTATGAAAGTTACGCGGGACTGCATATCCCCTTTCAACGCGGACGAGCTCTCCTCTATGTCCTCAGCATATCGGTCTATGACATCTACCAGTACCAGTGCGACCGCAGAGGATACCATGAGGGCCGTGATGAAGAATATGAGCTCAGATACGGCAGTCCCGGCCATCCATATCACCTCTCTGTCTCCACCTCATCGGTCTGGACCGATATCCCCCAAGGGCCCACGATCCTGACCGCAGCAGTTCCCGATATGCCGTTCAACACCAGTTCCGATGTCATTCCAGGGTAGAGGAAGTCACCGCCCGAGCGCTGGAACGCGGTGATGGTGCCGTTGACGAGGACCTCTATGTCTAAAAGCCCGATGACCGTGGACCCCGTATTTCGGACGTTTATCCGCAGAACGTTTGTTGTGGTATTGAGCTTGACGGACGGGACCTCGAAGGAGGTACCCTTGATCTCTATGAGCTCGTCCGAGGCGCCCTGCCTGGCATCCTTGAGGTCGTTCAGGGCAGAGTCCAGGGATGGCCCCGCCAGCATGAGGCCCGATATCAGCCCCAACGTTATGACCGCCGCGGAAACCGCAACACCGCTTCCAGACATCCTATCTCACCGGAAAGGTCCATCCAATTCAGCTGTCCTATCTCCTGCCCGTGATCCTCTTGATGTGTTCCAGGGACCTCATATGGTCCTCGGGGTCCATTCTCCAGCTGGACCTCTTCCCATCATGTGCCTGGACCGGGGCTGTCGTCCCCCTTGCCATCTCCAGGACCCTTTCTATCATGTCCTCGTCTATCCATCCGAGGTCCTTGTAGTAGTCGAGGGCCTTCTCCAGCCCCTCCCTCCCCACCTTTTCCAGGAGGAACTGGGTCCATCTAAGGAGCGATTCCCCGGAATCCAGACCGCCCCCGCCGTTCTGACTGGGTGCCTTTGCCGGGGCATGCCCAACATCCTCGACCTCTTCCTCGAATATCTCTGACAGCTCAACGAACTCCTTGCTGTGTGGCGGGGGCCGGACCTGCCGTGCCTCCTCGGGCTTCGTCCCGTTCGCTCCCTTGGCATCCATCTTGGGGATGTCTATGAAGGGGTTGACGTTGGCCGATATCATATCGTATAGCCCCGAAAGCTCGCTCACGGTGGACTCTATGTCCTTCATGGCGTTCCTGAGGCCCTCGAGGCTCCGCAGCAGATATGATATCCGCTCCATCTCAGCCTTTATGTCCCTCATGTCCCCTTCCAGGAGCGAGGTCGTATGCTTGAGGTCCTCCACTATGTCCCGCGTCCTCCTCAGGTCGTCCTCCAGCTTGTAGATGTGCTGGGAGTTGGCGAACTGGGGACCGCTGCCCTTGGTACCTCTCTCGCTCATGCTCCCTGCACCCCCCTCCTGGACATTCGAGACATCCCTCATCTGACCATCGGTCCTGAGGGGGCGGACCTTCCTGCCGCTGACCATAGGGGGGCCGAGCCTGACCTCGTAGCGCTGGACCTCTGTTTTCTTCTGATCCAGAGTCCCCTTACTGCCTTTGGGAGGTCCTTCCTCCACCACGAACTCGTCCTCCTCCGGGACCTGTTCCTTGCTGGCCGTTGCCATCCCCCAACCCTCCGAGCCCTATCAGGCTTCCAGCTTCACGACGCCGCCTGACGGATACTCGGACGGGGTCTCGAAGTAGTCATAGGTCTGGTGGCCGGATGAGGTCGTGTGGACCCATATCTCAATGGATGAGTCGGGTGGTAGGGCGGAAGCGCTCAGTGCGAGATTGACGTTCAACTTGAGCCTTGCCCTCTCTCCAAGCAGATAGATGGCCGGATTCCCCGTCGGGTTGTACTGGTTGTTCGGGTCTATGATCTCGGTCGTTCCGTAGAAGGCCGAGGTCGCAGAGCTGGGGTTCCCCAGGTTGAAGCTAAGGTCCGCCGAATCCCCTGTTCCCCCGTTCGGGATCACTAAAACATGGAGCACCACGTTCCTCATGTCCACGGCATCAGACCCGTAAAGGTCCAGATACAGGTCTATGGAGCCGATGGTCCCTGACGTAACCGTTCCCTCTGCTATCTTTATCTGTGGCGTGGAGCTGACCAGTTTCTGGGCGTCCCCGCTCACCTTCTCTCCCTGCTCTTCAAGTTCCTCCGCCGTTTTAATTATGACCGCGGCGGCTATGGCCGCCACCAGGATGAGGGCGATGAAGATTATCAGCGTCCCTATCCCTATGGCGCCCGTTTCTTCCTTCTTTGGTGGGGTTCTCATGTTTTCACCTCGATCGTTCGTTCACTGCTAGGTATCGTGATATGGGATATCATCCCTTTGCCCTCTTCCTCCTGCTCAGCTCCTCCTCGACATCCGAGGGGAATTTGAAAGGGCTCCTGTCAACAAGGTCGTACTCCTCTTCCACCGGCGTGAAGTCGGTGGGTGCGTTTCTGCTGACAGGGCGCTCCTCAACGTTCCATTCGAGCTCCTCCTCATCGCCCCCTTCCTTTTCCTGGGGGGCGGTCTCCTCAGGAGGGGAGACCTCCTCGGGAGGCTCCTCGAGCACTATGACCTTCTCTATCTTCTTGGTGACGGTCTCCTTTCCCGCCATCCCCGATGGTTTCAGGGAGAACTCGCAGCTCCTCTGCCCGTAGGGAGGCACATGGTCGAGGAGGCCCTCGGGGGGTTCGGCCTCCAAACCCTGGGGTATCATGGGAACAAGGACGACGTCCCGCATGATCTGGTCGCTGTTGTTCTCTATGGTTATGCTGTATGTGGCCGTACCCTTTCTGGAGGAGAGCCTTGTCTTCATTATCACTCCCTCCTCCATGAGGACCTCCCTGCCGACACCGAGGTTCCAATCCTTCTTCACCGGTGTAAGGACGAAGGTCCATTCGGCCCACCAGTGGGCCCCCACGTTGCCGAAGTTCTTCTCCACGTTCTCCTTGAAGTCACCATCCTTGATGAAGGGCCGGATTATCAGCTCGCCCAATGGTTCGTCTGAGGGGTTCTCCACCCTCACGAAATAATTTATCTTGCCGTCCTTGAAGGTCATGGAGGTGTGGATGTCTATGACCTTGTTAAGCAGCGGGAACGGGAGATATGTGGCCCTCTTGAGCGCATCTTCCACGTGGGAGATGGTCGTTATCGCGCTGTCGTAATCGCTCCTTGAGGCCCTGTCCCTGGCCTTCCTCAAAATATCTTGGGCCTCTGCCACGTCATAGCCCCAGTCCTCCATGTACTTGACCCTCTCTGCGAACTGCCTGAGCGTTTTCACGAACTTCCTGTGCAGCTCCTGGGTCCTGTCCATCATGGCGACTGCGGTCCTTGAGAGACCCATGGCCCTTATGAAATTGCCCTGGATGAGCGCTATCTCGGCCCTATGCAGCATCTCCTGGACGTTGTCCGGGGCCTCGTTCATTCCAATCCCTCCCCTATCTCCGTCCTCAATCTCTCGAGCTGGTCCCAGGTACGTCCTATCCCTCTGAGGGCCCTGAGCTTGAAGAACATGAGGACGGACTGCAGTGCCAGGCACATGAGGGGGACGCCTATGATGATGACCAGGACCGGGAAAGAGCTCCCTTTCCCAAGGAGAACGTCAATGACACCGGAGACCCCTTCGTCGAGCTCCGAATAGATGGCCCAGAAGAAGACCGGGACCAAGCCCATCGCAACTCCTCCTGTGAAGGAGACAAGGTAGGGAACGGCCAGCAGCCTCACCTCCTCCAGCCCTCCCTCTATCCTCTTGTCCCTGCCTTCGTTCATACGGTACAGTATATGGCAATCCCCGACCTTGGTGAAGAGGTAGGCCATGGCAGGGACCAGCAGGAACAGGTCAAGGGCGATGACCATGAGCCCCACCTCATTTGCCGCTCCAGCTCCCCACTCGGTGCGTTCGAGCGGGAGGAAGAACAGGAGGGAGAAGGCCCCGACCAATCCGCACGAGAGGGCAACCATGAACCAGCTGTTCCTCCTCTCTATGAAGAAGTATCCGGTGATACCGGCCGCTAGGAGCAGCACAAGGACGACCCCCGAGAACCACAGGACAAGGGTGGGTGGGGTGGAGTTCATTATCATGAACTCCTTGGTCATCACATTGTTGTCCTCGGAATAGCTCTTGCCCTCTATGGTGTTCTCGTTGACATCGTCGTCGGGGTCCAGGACTATGACCAGACGCATCTCCCTTGACTTCTGGTGCCAGTCGAGGGAGGGAAGTTCGAAATCGAACTCCACAAGGAACTCCTGGGTGGACCCTACGTACTGCTGTGGGTCGGCCCTGGGGATGGCGCCATGGTAAACGCTGTCACCTATTCGGAGCTCGAGCGGGACCGGGTCCTGCCCCCTTGTGCCGATAACTACCACATTTATGACGGCCTTTCCCTTTCCCCCCTCGTAGAGGTTGCGGAAGGTGGTCCGGTCCAGGTCTATGTATACATCGAAATAGACCGCCCTTGCGAAGACCGTCAGCAGTTCTTCCTTGGACGGACCGCCGTAAATGCTCGATTCGACCCTTGCGAAGGGAGTTCCGGTCACAAGGTCGACTGGTGCGCTTATGGGCACCCTGACCTCGACGGTCTCGTAAGCTATGGTCAGATTGACCAAGGCGTTGGGCCTGTTCACGTTCCATCCGGACGAATCTATGCTTGTGAGAGCGGTCGTGATCCTGTAGGGCTTGTTCATGGGCCAGTCCGGGACCACGGTCTCGCCTGGATCTGGCATGTTGCAGAGCCTGAAGACCAGGTCCCCCTCGGTGCCAAGGTCCAGAAAGAGGTCCTGAGATGCGAGCACCGCCATAACGACCCTTACCGAGACGCTGGTCCGCCAGTAGGTGATGTTGTCGCCCGCAAGGGCCTCCACCACTGCCTCGACGACCTCATGGTAGGCGGGGCTATCCTCCTTGCGGGGCGTTATGGTGAGATTGAGCGTCCTATCCCCGAACGGGGCCAACCGGTAGGGGGCGCTGTCCACCTGGGTCCATGCGTCGTGGCGGGCCGAACCGTTCCTGCTCGACGCTCGGGCCCTGAGGGGGTCCTCCGCGTTCCCGGTGTTCTGGATATTGAACTGGAAGTAGGCGGTGTCCCCGGGCAGCACATCCCTGCTGACGGACCCTGAGATGAGCGTGATGGATGCCCTGTGCTCCTTCAGCACGCCGACCGCGAGCTCTAGAGTGGAGTTCGCCTCCGTATAGCCCTGGGGCCTGACGGATACGAAGGAGCTCACAACGCTGCCTGCTATCAGTTTCTGGGTCAGAAGGTCATCGTAGGAGTATATCTCCCTGAGGGACGGAAGCGTGATCAGGACCTCGAACCTCCTGACGCCGCCCATGGGTATCTGTGCGGTCATCACCTCGGAGACGGTCTCGCCGTCCTTGATCCTGGCGACCCAACCAGGTGCGCCTAGGGAGACATCGATGTCGAAGGAGTCGTTCCCGTTCCCGACGTTCCTTACGTCCACGGCGAAATCGGCGGTCTCCCCGGGGTACTTCCAGAGAACGTCGAGCTCGCTCACCAGCTCTATGGTCGATGCACCCTTGTAGGAAACGGTCGTATTGGCCCACACCTCATCGAAGGCGAGCTTCGATATCCTTGAGAACGCCCTGACCCTTAGGGAAAGCACGGTATCCCTGGGTGAATACTGCCCCGGTGCGACCCTGAGGGCTATCCCGCTCCTCTGGAGCGGAAGCAGGGAGACGCTCGATGTATCGAGCTCTATGGTCCAGTCCGCAGGGATGTTACCTAGGAGGATGAGCGAGACATCGTCAAGTCCGTTCCCGTTGTTGGTGATGTTCAGGAAGTAGGTCACTGTCTCTCCCGGTTCTGCAACAGCGCTCGAGACCTCGGGTTCCAGGTCCAGAACGAACCCCTGCTTGACATGGACCGTCGTGTATGCCCTTCTCTCTAGAGGGGAGTCGGGGTTGTACTGGAGGTCCGATACCGAAACGGCCCTCATTGAGATATTGACCGATTCGCCTATGGGGGCGCCCGCAGGGACGACCAGCTTGACCCATACGAGGACGCTGGTCGATGGGGAGCGCGGATCGAACCAGAAGGGGAGCACCATTCGCGTCAGCGGTGTGAAGGTGAGCCCCCACTGACCGGGAGAGGTCGAACCCCCTTCCTGTACCGTCAGGGCGACCTGGGCGTTGTACTTGTCCCAGCCGTTGCCCAGATTGGTGATGTTGAACGGAAGCAGGAGGACGTCCCCCGGAGCCCCCTCCCTCCAGTCCTCCAGACCGTTCTGGTCCCGGTCGTCATCGTCCATGAGGCTCTTGTTATCGAAGAACTCGGTCTTGGGCGGTTCCAGCGTGAAATCGAGGTATGGTCCGACCGTGACGTTCACGGTCACGCTCTGCGGTATCGCAAGACCGTCAAGGCTCACATTTATCATGGGGACCGCCTCCAGCTTGATGAAGGCCGTGCCCTGTATGGGAAAGATGGGCGCATTGACCACAAGGAGCTGCCCCTGGCTCCATTGTCCTCCTCTGAGCTGTAGGATGCCTGTGGGAACCGCTGCCACCCATCGCAGGGACTCGGTCTTGTTCGCGGATAGGGACCAGACCGGAATGAACATGACGCCTGTGGGGCCATCGGGGAGGGTCAGGTTCACATCCATATCCATCCCCGTTCCGCCCTTGATATTGTTGACGGAGCGCACTTCCACGTTGAAATTGACGGTCTGCCCCGAGCCCTTGATGAACGGGATGGTCGCATTGGGGGGCGAGACCTTCAGCTGGACGGTATGGACGAGACCGACATAGACGGTGCCCTCTCCGGAACCTGTAACTCCGGTTTTCTCACCGGTTGCGGTGATTATGAGGGCTCCAGTGTCCCCCCAAAGCATTGAATCCTCCTCCATGGTCTCAAAGACAAGTGGGGGGATTTTTATCTCAGCTATGACGTTCGCATAATTTGGTATGCCTTTTAGCAAAGAATAGGAGCCTGGAATGCTCGTAGGACCACGATACTGTTCATCCATTCTCACCTCCCAGCGTGAAGGTCTGGAGCTAGGGGTCATTGTGAAATGGTCTGCCATATCCCCTATGTTCGTCACCCTGAAAAGGAAGCTGACCCATTCACCGCCTGGATACGCTCTCTGCGGATCTCCGTAGATGACCGAGACCGAGACGCCCGCTTTCTTCGGTATGGATGTGTTGACGGATATCCAATCGCTTATGGTATCGTTCTTTGTCGATGTGGCGTTGAAGACAAGTACATCGAAATCATAGGCCGAGGCCGTATCGGGCACCTTCACATGGACGCTCATGTACTGGACCTCGCCCGGTGCAAGGTCCCGGGTCTTGTTCGTCCAGCCTTTTACGACCCACTGGGAGGTGATGGCTATCTTGAACGAATCGACCAGGGGGCCGGTGTTCTTGATGGAGAATATGTAGGGGTCGATCGTATCCATCGTGGAATTTCCTATGTTGAGGAGCTTCGACGGTATGTCCACTCCGACCTTCACCCCGGCCGGGGTCCCTGCCATGGCGGTAACGGATATCCTGATGGAATTGTTCTGGGTGTGGCTGTCCAGGGCATCGACCGATACCTTGATCCAGTACGTCCCGACACTTGTCGGTTTCCATGACGGGAAGGTCACATTGGTGACATTGCCGGGACCTTCTAGAACGGTCCCGAGCTGTTCGGTCGAGTTGAAGAACGGCGTCTCTATGGTCCCGTTGAGCATGTAGGTGACCTGGAGGGTGGCGTTCACTGGAAAGGTATAGTTGAAGGTCCCGGAGTTCACGACCTTGGCTATGACGACCTGGTCGGTGAGGGTTATGGCGCCATGGTCGGAGTGCGACGATATCTCCACAACGGCTATGTCCAGGCCGGGACCCCATGCTGGTCCTCCCTCGGCCGTCTGCGGGCCGGCCAGGAACAGGGATGGGAGCAGCATCAAGAGTGATAGGAGCACGATGTGACCCGTTCTCAGACCTTTTCCGCTCATCCTGTCGTCCTCTGCCCTAGTCCATGATAACTGGTTGTGCCATTTTAATGCTTTCCCAGAACGCCCTGGAAAAGCAACACATGGTTGCACGGAAGGGAGATTTTTCCATTAGGATATTTATCTTTTGGGACACTTGTGCAATTTCATAGGCCTAAAAGGCAGGATAGCATCGATTTATTATCCGGTCGTCCATAAGGGTTTTGATGATAACTTCGCTGTGCGGGACCCCGGGCACAGGCAAGACGACGACTTCGGCCCTGTTGAGAGCGGACGGCTTGAAGGTCATTGCATTGACAGAGCTCATAAAGGACCTGAAAGCGGACGAGGGGACCGACCCCGGAACAGGGGAACTGATAGTGGACCTTGGGTTCCTGCGGACCGCTCTTGAGGGCTGGGCAGGGAGGACCCAGGGCGATATCATGGTCGAAGGCCATCTGAGCTACCTTGCCCCCGCCTCACTGGTCCTGCTCTTCAGGACCGATCCCAACGTTGTCCTGGACAGGCTGCTTGCCAGGGGGTATTCGGAGGAAAAGGCCAGGGAGAACGCCGAGGCGGAGGCTGTCTCATACCTGCTGTTCGAATGTATGGGTCAGGAGAAGGAGGCCCTCTCAGGCATGGATTGGACCGCGCTGCCGGAGGATTGCCCTGTGGTCCTTGAGGTCGATGCTACCTTCATGGGACCAAGGGAACAGGCCGATTGGGTCAAGGCGATGATAGGGGCAAGGAAGGAAAAAAGGTATATCGATATGTTGCCATTCAGGCCACCCGTTGTTGATTGGATAGAGGTGGTGTCCGGTTGGTACTAGACCTCTTAAGGAAGGAGATGGAGAAGGTGCTCTCCCCGCTGGCCGACCTGCTCAGCGCATTCCCTCCGGACCTCTTCACGATGCTCTCATTGGTCTTCGCTGTCGCTGCAGGCATCATGTACTGGGCCTCCGGGCTATGGGTCCCGGAGGGACGTTATCCCTGGTTGCTCCTGGGTGCCTTGGCGATGGTAGGGCTGAACTCCATTGCCGACGCCCTTGACGGCACCATCGCAAGGAGGACCGGGAGGACCACCGCCGCAGGGGATTTCCTGGACCATACCTTCGACAGGTTCTCTGACATCCTCATCCTGACGGGCATAGCCCTATCATCCTACTGCAATGTGATCTTCGGGCTGACCACGGTCATCTTCGTATTGCTCTCGTCCTATATGGGCACTCAAGCCCAGGCGCTTGGCTGCGGCCGCAACTATTCCGGGGTGATGGGGAGGGCTGACCGGATGGGCCTTCTTCTCTTGATCACGCCCCTACAGTTCCTTGTCGGAGCTATCTGGGGGGTGAAGGGGGCGGACATAGGGATCGGTTACCGGATAGTCCCCATGGAGGTCCTCATGGGGATAATGCTCGCCGGAGGCATCCTCACCACCCTTTCCAGGGGAACGGATACCCTGGTGGAGCTGCGCCGAAGGGATGCCGATGAGAGAAAAAAGGCCTCTGGGTCGGGGCGTGACAGCCCCCGCTGGTGTGGGACCACCAGGGAGCAGAGGGGGCCTAATAGTCCCCTTTCCAGAGGAAACAGGGGTGGGGAAAGAGGGCGCAGCCG
The DNA here is from genome assembly GCA_041304645.1 of Thermoplasmatales archaeon. Taxonomy (GTDB): domain Archaea; phylum Thermoplasmatota; class Penumbrarchaeia; order Penumbrarchaeales; family Penumbrarchaeaceae; genus JALOTP01. Next base: position 7,907 of record JBFYMY010000107.1, on the reverse strand, counting down.
GTGAAAAAGCATATATATACGTCAGTCCACTACTACGTTCCCGACCCGCTATCTGGAACGAAGCGCATCGTTCCTCCGGGTCGTATTTGCCCGGAAAGGGTTAGAAGGATACAGAGTGCATCCCATCCCCTCTGATTCGTTCTTTCTCTAACCCTTTCACCTCTTTTTGCAATATTTTATCTCATAGACCATCGTTCACATGGAACATGGACGGCAGGTCCAGGGCCATTGCCGCGGCCGGGGGGAGGCGCGAGCTTAGGATCAGGAGGAAATTGTTCCACCTGGCCCTGGGGACGGCCTTCATCATATTGTTCCTCGGTGACAGGGACCTCAGGTGGCCCCTCTACCTCGTGCTCTTGCTAGGTCTAGCCCTGAGCTTCGTCCAGGAGAGGTGGCCCCTGAGACCGCTCAAGTGGATGCTTGACAGGTACGACAAAGTGAGCGACCATGTTCCGGGGCAGGGGCCCATAACGTTCTTCCTGGGCTGTCTTGTGGCCTGGTCGCTCTTCCCGTCCGATACTGCGCTGGGGGGGATCGTGGTCCTCACCTTCGGGGACCCGTCAGCCTATATGGTCGGGACCCTTTTGAGGGGGAGGCCGCTGCCTTGGAACGGTAACAAGACCTGGGCGGGGACCGCTGCGTTCTTCCTTGTCCCCGCATGCATACTGGTCCCGCTCATGGGTCCGGTCCTGGGAATAATGCTCCCTGTCGTGGGTGCCATCGTGGAGAGCCTGGCCCTGCCCGACATGCTGGTCCTGGACGATAACGTGACGGTACCGATAGCTTCGGGAGCGTTCGGAGCCCTCCTCCTTTTGCTCTTTCCGGGGCTTTGATGGGTTCCAAGGCAGGTTCAAGCCGTTCTCCTCTGCGAAACCCATCCTTTCGGGTCGAGGAGCAGGTCGGCCTCGGCTCCAGTTAGGAGCCCTTTCTCGACGACTATGTCCCTGACGGGCCTCCCCGTCAGAGCGGACTCCCTTGCGACCTCGGACGCCCTGAGATATCCCAGCCTCCTGTTGAGGAGCGTGGCCAGGGCAGGATTTGCAAGGAGCCTCCTCTTCAGCTCCTCCTCGTTGACCTCTATGCCCTTCACGCATCGTTCGGAGAGGACCGGAAGGAAGTTCACAAGGTATTCCGCCGAGCGGAGGATGAGGTTCCCCATTATGGGCATCATGACGTTCAGCTCGAGCTGCCCCGCCCCTGCTGCCAAACTTATAGCGACATCGTTCCCTATCACCACGAAGCATATCTGGTTCAGGCACTCCGGCATGACAGGGTTCACCTTGCCCGGCATGATCGACGACCCGGGCTGGACGATGGGCAAAGTTATCTCCGAAAGGCCACCTGTGGGCCCGGACGAGAGCAGCCTCAGGTCATTGGCTATCCTTGTGAGCTCGACGGCCAGCTCCTTGTAGGCCGAACTGACCGCCACGGTCCTGGTGGTGGACTGCATGGCCTCGAACGGGCTCGGGTTGGACCTGAGGGGCAGGCCGGTCAACCTTGAAAGATGACGGACCGCCCTGTCCCTGAACTCTGGATGGGTGTTTATGCCGGTCCCGGTCGCGGTGCCGCCAAGGGGCAGGTCAAGGAGCATCTGGTTCCGTCTCTCCATCTCTATGGCGACCCTTTTAAGGGCCGCTCCGTACGCTGACAGCTCCTCTCCCAGGGAGACGGGAACCGCATCCTGGAGATGGGTCCTGCCAGGTTTGATGATATCCATGAACTCCTCGCCCTTGGACCCGAACGCGGATGCGAGCTCTTTGACGACGGTCACGAGCTGTGAGGTCATCTTGAAGACGGATATCTGCATGGCCGTGGGAAAGGTGTCGTTCGTGGACTGGGCCATGTTCACATGGTCGTTGGGGGAGATGATATCGTACCTGCCCTTCTCATGCCCAAGGAGCTCCAGGGCCCTGTTGGCGAGCACCTCGTTCATGTTCATGTTGGTCGACGTACCTGCCCCCGCCTGGAACCTGTCGACTATGAACTGGTCCCTGAACGAACCGGCCCTGACCTCCGATGCCGCCCTTACTATGGCCCCGCCCATGACCGGGTCCAGCCAGCCCACCTCCATGTTGGAGAGCGCCGCAGCCTCCTTGATGGCAGCGTAGGCATCTATGAGGTACGGGTGGTTAGTGAGGTGGGAGACGGGGAAGTTCTCCTTGGCCCTCAGGGTCTGGATGCCGTAGTAGGCATCGGCAGGGACGTCCCTCTCCCCGAGCGTGTCGTGCTCTTTCCTGGTTGGGATCTCCATGATATCGAACGACCCAGAACCCCGAAGGACTTTAAACCCTTTCTCCCGGGGCCTGAGCTCTGACCTACCCATAAAGGTTATTATCTATCCCAGGGATGACCGTTCGAGCCTTGACCTGGAGCCAGATGTCCCAGGGTCGAAGCTATGAGGTGAGCTAGTGTACAACCGTCATTGGAATGCTGGGTCGAAGACCATGGCGATCCTTGCCGTTCTCCTCTTCGTGCTATCGACCCTCATCGTCCTCTTCGCTCCTGCGCCCGCCGGGGAGCCGACCCGCGCCCTCCCGCAGAAGTACGACCTGACCCCCAGAGTGGTATATCACGGCGCGGCCTCCACGACCTATTCCGGGGAGGCGTGCGTCCAGATGGTGTTCGATTACCATGGCCCGTCCGTCACGCAGCAGGACATCAGGAATGTGACCACTGGCCTAAGGGACGACGGTGACGTGGCAACATCCGGAGAGCTGACAAGGGCCATCCATTTCTCATCGATGAGCCTCCTTTCCCCGACCCAGAGGGGCTACAGGGAGAGATCGGTCGGATACGGGGCGTTCATGAACGATTGGACCAATGACAGGAACGCTCCAAGCCCCAGGTTCGCCCTGCGCTGGACCGACCTGATGACCGCTATCTACGAGGGTCACACCGTCGCTTTGATGACATACCTGGACATGCCGCCGGTCCTGGGCGCTCCCAAACCCCCCGACCCCCAGAACCCTCAGCTCCCCACTCCCCCCGTTGGGCTAGGCGACCTTGCGGCCCTGGAGAAGGTATGGCGCCTTGTGGTGGGATACGATAACGGTGGCTCGGTCATCTTCGTCCATGACCCGCTGCCGTCGGGGACGGGGTTCCTTGGCGGCGGTGGAAGGAAGGCCATCACCAGGGAGAACCTGGACAAGCTCTGGAACATCACGGCGTTCGAGGAAGGCTCCTTCAAGAGCCACAGGATAGGTCTTACGGGTGCACCCTGGAAGTTGGCTGATATAAAGGCCCCCAGGACCGTGGAGGCCGGGACCGACTTCACCATAAGCGCGAACGTGACATACTGGGCCCCCCCCAACATGAACGGGGATACGGTCAACAGGCCGCAGGTCGTCCTGGACGCCCCGGACGAATATTCGGTCCAGGGCAGCGGCGCCACAGTGGACCTTACCGGGGTCTCTGGACCCAATACCTTCAGGGTGGTCGAGTGGACCGTCAGGGCCCCAGACAGGTCCTATGCCGGTCAGGATACGGCATTTTACATAAATGCCTCCGGGACGGTCATATCCGAGTCACAGCCCAGACATACCGACTCCATAGGTGAGGGGGTCCAGATCAAGATAGAGGCGTTCGGCTTCCTCAACCACCCGCCCGTCATAACCACCTCACAGATAGATCCCGCCCTCATACCTGACGACGGTTCCATCCAACCGATAGTTAGTGCAAAGGTCACCGATGAGGACGGCAACATACAGACCGTTCAGGTCGACCTCACACCCGTAGGCGGCCCCTCCACTCAGCGGATGTACGATGATGGTTCGAACGGTGATGCCGTGGAGAAGGACGGCACCTATTCCTACCAGATAACCAAGACCATCCAGCGCGGTGAGCATATAATCAGGGTCACGGTCAAGGACACGAAGGGCGGCAAGGCCTACAGCAATCTGACCCTGGTCGTTGAAGATGCGGCCAGTTTCACCGAGGCGCCAAGGATGGCCTCCCTTGGTTTCACACCGTCCAAGGCGCCCAACGATGCCACGACGACGGTCAAGGCCTGGGCGGTCGTTACCGACAAGGAAGACGACCTGGTCAAGGTCGAGGTGGACCTTTCACAGGTCGGGGGGGAAACCGCTTTTCCGCTGAGCGATGACGGAACAGGGGGCGACGTCTTCCCCCTTGACGGGAACTTCACCTCCGATATCACTGTCGGAGCCGCCGTTGAGCTGGGGATGTATCAGATAGGGTTCTCCGCCCTCGATTCGGTCGGCCACAGAACGGTCGCCACAGCATGGCTCGAGGTCGTCCTCCCGCCGGTCCCGCCTGTGGTTTTGAGCGCTGACGTCGACCCCGAGGAGGTGGAGAACGATGGGAAGACCAAGGTAAGGCTCGTCGTTGTCGTATCGGACGACAATGAGGACATAGAGCGCGTAATTGCCGACCTTACCCCTGTCAAGGGCCTTTCCGAGGCCCCGCTCCGCAACGATGGCAAGGGCGGTGACCTTACGGCCGGGGACGATATATGGACACTGGAGTTCACCGTTCCGACCACGGCCTCTCCCGGCCTCAAGGGCAGGATAGATGTCACGGCCGTGGACAGGACCGGCTTGGAGGGCAAGGGCTCCTTCACATTGAGGGTCAACAAGGCCAACTCCGCCCCGGAGATATCCACCTATTCCGTCCGCACGGTATCCGGCAAGGTCGAGAACGAGTTCGCACCGGGCACTGTCGTCGTCATCATCGTCAATGCCTCCGATCCGGACAGCGACCTGCTCTCCCTGACATTGAACTTCACCGAGCTGCCCATCGCCGATATCTCCCTCCTCGATGACGGCGCGTCACCGGATGCCGAGGCGTCCGACAGCGTCTATACTGCCCAGTTCACCATTCCTGCTGGGACGAAGGAGGGTGCCTACAACATCACCGTCCTTGCCAAGGACCCCAAGGGGTCCACGGACCAGTTGAGGGTCAGGCTGTACGTCTCCGGCAGCGGTGAGGACGGAAGGCTGCTCAAGGTCTCACCGGTTGTCCTGATAGGTGTCCCTGTAGCGCTTTTCCTTGTGCTCTTGGTACTCTTCATCATCATCTTCCTTAAGAGGACCTCGCCCGCCAATGTCAAACGGGGCTACGCTCCGCCGCTGATGCCGCAGGGAATGGGCCGGGGGCAGCCGCCGGTCTTCCAGCCGTATGTCGGGCCGAGGTAGGCCGATGCGTTTCACCCTGAACGGACAATGGGTGGACCGGCCCTGCCTCTGGCCGGTAGAGGGGGGAATAGAGCACATTGACCAGAGGATGCTGCCAGGGAGTACCGTTATCGTAATATCGAGGACTTTGGAAGAGCAGTTGGAGGCCATCAGAACGCTCTCCGTCAGGGGGGCTCCTGCGATAGGTGTGTTCGCAGCGCTCGCCTTCGCGTTCGGACTGGAGCGAGGCAGTGACCCGAACGACCTCAAGCTTGCCATCCTTTCTGCCAGGCCCACGGCGGTCGATCCCCAGAATGCTGTATGCGAAGTGGAAGAGGCCTTCCTCGCCTCCGGGCCAAAGGGGGCGATGTCCAAAGCCATCGAGATAATGGAGAGGACCATATCGCAATGCAGGCAGATAGGAGAGCTTGGGGCGAGATTGGTACCGGACGGTGGCAGGGTGATGACCCACTGCAACGCAGGCGCCCTGGCAACAGTTGACTGGGGGACTGCCCTGGCCCCGATCAGGATGAAGGCCAGGCAAGGTGGGGACCCCTTCGTCTGGGTAAGCGAGACAAGGCCCCTGCTCCAGGGGTCGAGGCTGACGGCATGGGAGCTCGCCCAGGAACGGATACGTCATTCCATCATCGTGGACTCCTCCTCAGGGCATCTAATGGGCCGGGGGCTCGTGGACATTGTCATCGTAGGGGCCGACAGGGTAGCAAGGAACGGCGATGTGGCGAACAAGATCGGGACCTACGAGAAGGCGGTCCTTGCCAGGGAGAACAACGTTCCGTTCTATGTTGCATTGCCCCTCACGACATTGGATGCCGATACGCCAACAGGGGCCGATATCGTCATAGAGGAGCGAACAGCCGAGGAGGTCACGGATATGAACGGGATGGCTACCGCACCCGAGATTTCCCCCGCGTTCAACCCGGCGTTCGACATGACCCCGCACAGGTACATCACCGGGTACGTGACCCCAATGGGTGTTCTCGACAGGGAAGGGCTCAATGAGCTGTTCCATTGATATGGGCGCTCATTCCTCGCCTTCGTCCTCTTCCTCGGAACCTTCCTCGGAGGGCTCTTCTTCCTCTTCAGCGGGTTTCCCGCTCATGACTAGGACTATGGCGCCTATCACGACGAGCACGACGAACAGAGCGAAAAGGATGGACGGGACAGTTTCCCCCATGAGCTCAAGCTCATCGTCCTTCTCCTTGGAGAAATCGCCCCAGTACTTCACCGAGCCGTCTATGTCCTCGTAAACGCCAACATCCTCATCGACCTGCTTGTAATAGACATAGGCTACCAGGTTGCCCTTTGACGCAAGCAAGGACTTCATAGCGTGTGCCTGCATCAGTAGTGGGATCTGGGCGAGCTGTGCTTTGGTCGCCGTGGCCTTGGCTTTCATCATTGCCTTGGTCGTGGCATTGAAGGATATCTCAAGGTCAAGCGCGGGCTTTGTCCCATCCGCTATGAGAAGCAGCTGGGATGTGTAGAGGGCCTTTCCGACCGCAGTCTGCTGCTCGAGCTGATAGAGCTCCGTATCCGTCGAAAGTACGGGGACGTGTGTCCCTATAAGTGCCCAGCCCATCAGCCAATTTGCCTGTGCCCAGTATGACCTGGTACCTTCGGTCGCATAGAAGGTGTTGTTGCTGTATCCGCCGCCTACGGCCGCCGGTAGTTCGAAGTCAAGGTTCACCTTGGCATCGAGAACGGCCCCGGTCTGGATATCGACGAGCCATGTGTAGGTCATGGTAGTATTGAGGAAGAAGGCAGAAAGGGCGGGGTTCACCAGGGAGCCGGGCAACTTCGTGTGGTTGGTCCATACATAGGTCACATTGTCTGTGGTTGTCGCCGTTGGGGCCGCAACGCCAAAGAGCTTGTTCCCTGCAAGGGTCAATATCATGGGATAGGCCGCTTCGGAGGTCGGCTCCTTCGGGAACAGCCAGTATGTACCGCTCCCCTGAAGGGTCTCGTTCAGGACCTCGTGGGAGGTGATGTTGATGGGGAACTCGATATAGGAGACAGGTAGGAACGGAGTGCCGTTATCGAACGTAGCTGTGGTCGTGATATTTATCAAGGCCATATGTTCGACTGGCATTACAAGTGCGGTCCCCACGATGTGCTGGGTCATGGTCACGTTCTTTCCGCCTATGGCACCCTTCACGCTCGAGGTCGAGTCAAGGTTCTTGTAGATCCAATCATAGGTCGGCGGGACCAAATTGATGGACATCTCCCTTGTGATGTTGAGGAGCGTCCCCGTGAAGATGTCAACGGTATAGACGAACCTGCAGCCGTAGTATGCGCTCCCGCCCGGTATCTGGACCGCCTTGCCCAGGGCTGCGGAGACCTGGGGCCATGTCAATGGGATGTTGGAGAGCGTCATCACATACTCCGCAACGTTCAGGCCTGAAACGGTGTACTGCCTCCCGAGGGTGGCCGGGGACGATATGCCCAGGTCGGAGTTGTAAAGCACGAAAGAGGCGGGTATCTCCCCGGTCTCGTTCAACAGTCCAACGGGGAACGTGAACACGCCCGTCCTTGTCGTGTCGGACCAGCCCGGAGCGTCAGTGTATGCCATCGTCACCGCGTCCACCCCGAACTTTGAGACCCCCGGTGGTGCCATCATCGTACCGTTGGGGAGGAACTTGGTTACTGTCTCCTGTATCTTCGCAACCGCGAAGGTCGCATCCGTGTATCCGGAGCAGTTTATGACCTGCTCCACGTAGATGGTCATCGTCATGGGCTGCTGTGTCGTCGGGTCAACGC
>JBFYMY010000106.1:0-4194 GCA_041304645.1 Thermoplasmatales archaeon | reverse complement strand
TCTGCCAGGTCCATGTTCCTGGAGCTCACTTTCTACAATCTACTAGAGCTTGCGGGTCAGAGAGGAAGGCGGCGTGACCTTAGCGGTTCGTTGCGTTCCTCGTTCGCTATCTCCGCAGATGTCAAATCCGGTGTGAACCCCGTCTTCAAGGGCGTTCAGGACCCTACGAACTCCGCAAGGCTCGGGGCCGGACTGACAATTACCAAGTACACTGGTAGGGGCGGAAAGTCGGGAGCGAACGATGCGTCGGCCGAGATGGTATCGGGCATCAGGAGGTTATTCAACAAAGAGGGTATCATCTGGCAGATGCAGGAGACTGGCAAGGTGGACATGGGAGGCGGGGGCACGGTGGCCAAGTTCTTGGGGGAAAGGAACATGGACGTGCTCGATGTGGGGATCCCACTGCTGTCCATGCATTCCCCGCTCGAAGTATCTGCAAAGGTCGATATCTCGATGGCCGTAAAAGGCTTCAGGGCCTTCCTGGGAAAATATCCTTTTGACCCGGTATCAAGCGGCGGGGTCCCTTAGCACCCTCTTGGGTACTGGCCTGGTCCCGTTCGTGGTGGCTGGTGGGTTCTCAGGCGGTTCGTCCCCCAGTTCGTTCAGGGTGCTGTCGAGGATGCTAAGCAGTTCGTCATCGCTCTTGCCGAGCTGATCGGAGGCCGTTTCCGGTGAGAGCACCTCGAGCTCTCCGTCCATGGGGACCTCCAGGTTCTCCAGCTCATGGCTGGATGATGGCTTTGACACGGCCTCTACGGGCGCCTTCTGCTTCTTTTCGGACGGGATGGACGGCTGGGCTGGCGGTCTCATATCGGCCACTGGACGAGGTGGTCCCTGGTCCTTGTACTGGCTCACGAGCTTCTTGTAGATATCCTCCTTGATGAGCCCTTTCTTGTAGAGGTTCTCGAAATAGACCAGAGACTGATTGCCTCCCTTCTCGTCCAACGGTGACCTGGAGGCAGGGCCCGTCGATGGGTCCGGCTGCAATGAAATGGGCCTTGAGCTCACCGGAGGCGCCCTGACACCAGGGATGTTGGGGACCGTTTGCAGCGACTGCTTTTGGGTCGCCTGGGCACCACCGACCGCAGGAGCTGTCGCGCCTGCACCGATCATCCGCTTCTCCTGTTCGGTGTACATCCATTCCGTCTGCTTGAAGAGGTCCTTCAGATTATTGACGAGCTCATCCAGCGACTGGACCCTCTTGTTCATGAGCCTCGAGAGCAGGCCCGATTCCTTGGGAAGGACCATGGACAGGTGGAACTGGTTGCCCGTCGAGAGGATGAAGACGTTCACCATCTCCCCGACCGATACGGCACCCTCCTTCCTTTCAGAGGCCATGATCTCTATGTTAGGTATTTCGAAGTATTCGCGGACGGAACCACCCTGTCCGCCCTCACCTATCTCGAAGGTCTTGTCGGAGGCGGTCGCCATGGCCCTTGCCTCCTCGCCGCCCCCTATTGCGAACATCCTCTCAGGGGTATTTATGAAGATGAGCCTCTCGTTGGTGAGCAGGATGGTCCCCTTCGAAGGTTCAAGGAGGTATTCCCCGCCGTAGTACCTCCACGTCGTTTTCAAAGTTGGTATGACGCTCTCCTCAACGACCAGTTTCTTCTCGTTGGGATGTAGAATGGGCTGTCCGTCATGGTCGTAAACGACCTTGTAACCGTCCCGGTCCCCGTGCCTCATAGATATCGAACTTCTCCTGAGCGAACGAGCTATAGACTTCAAAAAGTAATACCGGGCATTGTTATATAAGGATTATTATGATTTTTTTTTTTATTAGGTAAGAACCACTGGCCTTTGGGTATCGCCTTCATGGGACCACGATCGTTCCAGCACTTGACGGCCTAACCCTATATGGGACCCCTCCGATCCTCTTTATGGCCTGTTCGACCAGTTCTGGGCGGTCCGTGAGTGCTATCATGGAACCTCCTCCGCCAGCCCCAGTGACCTTGACGCCGTATGAATGAGGCGCGGCTGCGTCCAGGAGCTTCTTCAGCTCCTTGGTGCTGACGCCCAGGATGGAGAGCAGGGCCTGGTTGCGATCCATTAGAGAGCCGACCTCCACCAGGTCGCCCTTCTTCAAGGCCCTTAGACCTGCCATGGTGAGCTGGCCTATCTCATCTATGGTCTCCCTTGCGAACCCCGACCTCTGATAGTAGTCCCTCACCTTGGCGACCATGGCGGCCGTGACCGATGGGGTCCTGGTGTACCCGACCACCAGCTCCATGGGCGGGAGGGGGACATGATGCACGTGCCATGTCCTCTCCCCTTTGGAAATGGTCCATAGATGGTCATCCCTGCGGTCCGGGGATACCAGGACGGCAGAACCATGGGTGCAGCATGAAGTGTCCGTTGGCGAGGCCCCGCCCTGAACATTGAACTCCACCTCGAAGGCCCTTGTGGCAAGTCCTTCAGGGCTCATTTCCCCCCTCATTTCCAGGAGGCAGGAGACCAGTGAGCAGCATAGTGCGGCGGATGAACCAAGCCCCGAAGCGCTGGGTATGGACGATCGAGTGCTTATCGTCAAGGGCGCCCCCTTCCACAGGTTCTCGACCCCCCATCTGATATATCGGTGCTTCCTGGCCTCGAGCGGAGCTCCGTCAACTGTATAACGTTCGGATGGCGAGACGGTCATCTCCAGCCTTCGGTCCAATGATATGGCGAGGGCAGGCTGTCCGAAGACCACTGCATGCTCGCCGAACAGGATGGCCTTTGCAGGAGAGGATGCGCTTACCATTTGGAGCGGCATAGGGCCTATGGTATTATTATGGGTTTGTCCAAAACTAATCTATACTCCGAAGCGAATAATATGGTGGCAGGACGTGAAGAGGCCAGCAGGATGCTAGGGAAGGAAGGCCGAGCGGACGGGAAGGTCGTTGCGACCCGGAAGCGGGCCAAGGGGCTCGACCAGTTCAGGCCTCTTAGGTCGATATCGCAACCAGCAACCGGTCCGAGGGCATGGTTGGAGCGGGACCGCTCCTCGGGGATGGCCGTGCTCATCATTGCCGTTCTCCTCATGACGGTCCAGCTTATCGGTCCGTCCATCTACGGGGCCGAAAGTACAATTGACAGTGGTACGAAGAGCGCCGATTACGGGGTGTTCCAGAGGATATCGGACCTGGACGAGGAGGAGATGTCGAGGGCGGACGACCCGGAAGTGGTCTCCAGGGTCCAGAGCATCCTTGGGCCGATATCCCCTTCGCCCTATCTGTTCGACCGAACAAACCCTGGACAGTTCAACGAACGGCAGCTCGAGGTACCCTCGGCCTTGACACGCTCCCCCGTGATCTACGATGCTCTCATGCAGAACCCCGTTGTGAACAATACGAGGGTGTTCGATTGGATATTCCCCCCCCTTGGCCCTGGTGATCAGGGAACGCTGAACTATATCGTGTTCGTCCGGTCAAGTACGAGCTCGACATGGAAGCTGGGCTCCATAGTCCCCAAGCTCGGGCTGCTGGTGGACTCCTCCATAGACAAATGGGTCTATGCCGATTGCGACAACGACCCATCGACCGGGGATGCATCCGGGAACGATATCCGGGTCAGGGTTACATTCTCGAGGGACCTCCTGGAGAGGGACTGGGAAGCGAGCCTTTTACCTCTCCCACCCAAGCTCAAGTTCAACAATGCCGGGATAAGGCTCGAGATTGAGGCACTGGAGACCGTCAATGGCGCCTCCGCACTAGGTGGAAAGGTGTATGTGATCAAGGGCATCTCGTATCAAGGTAAGAACTATCTGTGGAGCATAGGGGTGGACATGGACCGCTTCATGGACAGACTGGTACTGAGGGTCCAGGCGAAGCAGTGGGTCTTCAGCCCCAGCCTCGAGCTCATCCAGCAGCTCTTCCAACCGGGCGGCATTGACCTGAGGGACCTTAAGATGCTGCAGGTCCTTGGGCCCTTCACCGTTTCCTATGTGTTTGATACCCCTCCAGAGGGGATGAGCGTCCTTCTCTCGGTGATGAGGTTGGAGGAAAGGGTCCTCCGCGACATGGCCTATGTCGAGCTGGGACTCGAAAGGGACTCGTTCCATGAGAGATTGGTCCCTGAGGGAAGGCTCGTTCTGTCCGTAAAGGACATGGGCTCTCCCATAGACGGCCTCGAATGGAGCGCGGGGGGAGGGTCCTCCGCGGAGGATACGATTTCGCTCAGCATCAGGTACACGGAGTTCTCGAAGGACCTTGTGGA
>JBFYMY010000105.1:0-6793 GCA_041304645.1 Thermoplasmatales archaeon | reverse complement strand
TATCTTCACTGCCGCTCCCGAGGCGGGTGCGTACGAGAAGAGCTTGTAGACCTTCCCGTAGAGGCGGGCCATACCCTGCTGGCCCTCTTTCACGGTTATCTCGACCCACATTATGTTGGAGGAGCTAAGAGGGAAGCTCACAGGGAGCGAGGTCGATGTGGAGACCGCGCCGCCGGGGAAGAGGTGATAATTGACCTCAACGACCACATACGATGGATGGAACCCTGAGACCTGCCAGGTCGAGAACAGGTAGATGGGTGGTGATATGAACAGACCTGATGCAGGTGTTACGGAGTTGTAGTTCAACGACCCGCTGGAGAGCCCTATATTGAATCCGGGGACCGGATCACCGGTGCCGTCGATCACCTGGCCAGCGATTATGGCCGCCTCTCTATCCTGTTTCATGATGAAGTCAACGTGCCTGGACTCGCCGGGTATGACCGTCCCGGACCAGGGTGCTATCGATACCGCGCCCGTGCCCCAATCGTAGGATTGGATGGAATAGCCACCAACGGCAAGAGGCATGAGGGTGAAGTTGCCGGGTGAGACGATCTCGTTGTAATGGCCCACCACATCGGTCGTGGAGAATAGGGTGGCGGTCCCGGTCATCTCAAGGATGCCGCATGAAGGAATGGGGGTGCCGCCGATGGAAGCGGTATAGACATATCCCCAGATCCTGGTGCTGTTCTGGGGCACCTCCTTCTGGACCGTTATCCTCACCCACATGACATTGGGTATGGTTAGCCCGAACATGATTGGTAGGGTAGGTGAGTTCGAATGCGGTCCCGACATGAGCAGCCAGTACTCCACATCGGTGACGAACAGCGAGGGATGGTGACCGTTCAAGGTCCAGTTCCCGGGCCCCCAGAGCGGCGAGAAGATGAAGAACCCGCTAGAGGGTGTGGTGGCATAGAGGGTCGGAGTGGAAGGTCCCATCGCTTCCAGATCGAACCCGGCCACGGGGTCACCTGTCCCCTGCATGACCACCTGGCCGGCTATGACCATGGACTCCTTATCCTCCTTTATCATGAAGTCAACGTGCCTGGACTCGCCCAGTGACACGGTCCCTGTCCAGGGCCCCCAGCCCCAAACACCTGTCGCATGGTCGTAGTTCATGAGCGAATACCCGGTGGGCGGAAGAGCGACAAGGGTGTAGGTTGATGGCGAAACGTATTCGAGGTAGAAACCGGTGGGATCGGTGGTTGAGAAGGGGGTCATTACCCCGGTGATGTCAAGTATGGGGCATCCAGACAGTGGGAGGCTTGATCCTGCTATGGTGACATAGCCCCAGATGTTGGTCTTCTCGTTGTTGTCCGTCTTGTTCATGAACAGCTTCAAGTGGTTCACGGTCGTCGTAGATAGCGTAAAGGTTGCTGATGGAGGATGTATCCCAGTTCCAGGGGAAATGGAATAATCGACGAATATGTACCCCGACCTGACACAGTTCACCGAGTAGCTGCCCCACGCTGGGATCCCCACCCAAACATGGACGTTCGTTGATGGTCCGGTGCTCTGCGTGTCCGAGAACACACCGGGGTTGTTGAGCATGATGGTAGAATTGTCTATCGCATTCCCTGTCGTCTTCTCCCATGAGGAGGCGATGACGACGGCGTACCTCTCCTTGCCCTTCTGCATGTAGAGGTCCTGCCTGTATATCGTTCCTGTTGGGACGTTCACCAGGGTCGAGACGGGGTAGTAGCCCGAGGCCATGGCGCCGACCAGATGGTCCTCATCGCCGGGGAAGTCCATTATCGCATAGAGCCCGGCTATTCCCAGCACATTGCTGTTGACGGTATGGGGAACATCTGTGAATACAGTGGCCGTCGAAAGCGGTATGCCATCCCCGTAAACGAAGCCCCAGAGTATCGTCCGGTTCTCCGTACCCTTCTTGAGCTCTATGTCAACATAGGTTATCTGGCCCCAGTTGACCGTTCCGGAAGCGGTACCTGGCTCGTAGGAGGACGAAGCGGCTATCAGCGTGTAGGTCCCCGCATTGGGGCCTATGAAGAAGTAGAAGCCATAGGTGTCAGTCGATGTCACAAGGGTCGTCGTACCATCGGTCGCTATTACCGTTGCCCCTGCTATAGGTGAGCCGTCCGAGACATCGGTAACGTTCCCGGCAAGTCCGCTGTTGTGCATACCTGTGTACTTCAGATGGAAATCGTAGTAAACGACCTCGCCCGCAAGCACGGTGATAGCGCCGGAATGCATCGGGACATGTCCGTATGCGAAGCACCAGAGGAAATGATCGCCTGGGGCAACCAAGGTGTAATACTCCCCTATCAACGGATCGGATGTCGTATGGACATCGACGAGGCCGGGAAGGGCGGCCCCTATAGAGGTCTCGAACCCTATCATGGACTCACCCGCATCATAGGGTGGATCATAGACATCCAGGAAGACCCTCCCCTTGATGATGCCTTTTGTCACAGGTTTAATTAGGTTCAGCGTGAATTTGTATTCGGAAGCGTTCTTCTGGAAGTCAATGACCATGCTAGCTGGCTTGTAGCCATCTGCAAGAACTGTCAGGGTGTGGTTGCCGAAGTCCACGTCCCTGAAGGTGCATCTCCCATCCTTCTGTGTCGTCCAGGTGACTTCGTCATCTATCCAGACTATCGCATTCTCGATAGGGACCTCTGAGGATGAAACGACCAGGACATTGAAGAACCCCGTTCCCGCCCCATCGACCCCGGAGGGCAGAACGGACAATCCCATCATCACAACGCACATTATGGTCAGGATTACGACTGATTTCGTGTTCATAGTGGACACCTACCACCCAGAGCGATAGCTCAGCGTTGTCATTTCTATGATAGGTTATTAATGTTCGTTCAATATTATCAAATAAGGAAAAGAGCTATGAAAACCACAATAGGCAGGACCATGCTCACGACAAGGCCCGCTCTGTTCACTATATCGGTGTAGTCCACGTCCTTCCAGAACTCGTCGTCAATGTATATTATGGTCGTCGAGAGGAGGGAGCATGATATGAAGACATAGACGGCTATCATCACCTTGTCCATAAGTATGAGCGAGGGGAGGGCGGGCAGGGATGATGTCTGGCTCAGGTGGAACATCACAGAGGAGATGAGCATGGAGGTCCCCAACCCCAACCTGTGCGTGATCTTGTCGGCCTTGAAGAAGAAGGCCAATCCGGCGACTATGCAGAATATGAGCGGTGGGAGGAAGGTCTTAATGACGGTGGTACCCATCTCCCTGACCATCCCTATGGTGAAGACCAGCTGGGAGTAGTCCTCCCCCCACGGATAGGTGTGGACGCTCACTTCGACATCGAACCCGTCCACCTTCCATCCGGACGTCCTCAGGGCGGAGTCGAGACCGCAGGTGGCCTGGTCTATCGTATAGATGAGCTCGTCCATGGTTTGCTTTGAGTCCTCCATGATTATCCTGAGGTCCTGTCTCCCGAAGGGATAGTCGGTGAAATCGGGGTTTATGAAGAGGTTTGCCTGGATCCTGTACCAGGTCTCGTTGGGACCAGAGAGGTCCTCGAAGATCCTTTCCTTTGAGGTGGGTCTGCCGTTCAGGAACTCGAACGAGTATGGGTCTATCGTTCCGGACCATTTGAATATTAGGTAGAAGTCCAGTGTGTATATGCCTTTTTAGAAATCGTAGTTACCAACAGAGAGAGCGTAGATACCGACCTGAACATCTGACGAGGGGCTTACACCGTCAGCCCTTGTCAGGTCGTTGTCATCGCTCTTGAGCTGGGCAAGCACATCCCCACCGACCATCAGAACCGTCAGCAGGACCATAGAGAGAATAAGAGGCCTTGATATCATTGGAACACAGCTCCGCTTTCGATGGTAGAACAGAAAAGGATTTTATTCTTTCTATAGGACCTATGTCAAGAGAAGGTTCAAAGCATCCGCTGGATAGAGGGGCGTATGGGGGTAAAAATGTCGCGCCGGTCGAGGGGGTCAGGACCTATTAGGGATCTTATTGCGATCGGAGGTCCTTCCATACAAGACCGTCCCTGACATGGATCGTTCTGTCGGTAAGGGACGCGAGTTCCGGGTTATGCGTGACCATGACTATCGTCAAACCGGCCTTGTTCAGAGACAGTAGAAGGTCCATGATATCCTTCCCGGTCCTCGTATCAAGGTTCCCGGTCGGTTCATCGGCAAGGAGTATCCTCGATCCGCTCATCAAGGCCCTTGCGATCGCTATCCTCTGCTGCTGACCTCCAGAGAGCTGTCCAGGTTTATGTCCGGAACGGTCCTGCATTCCGACAAGCTCGAGCTTGTGAATGCCCCTTTTGATGGCCTCGCTCTTCGAAATACCGGTCGGAACGAGAGGGACCAATAGGTTCTCCAGTGCGGTCAGGGTCATTACAAGATGGAACTGCTGGAAGATATGGCTCACCTTGGTCCTTCTGATATCGTGCATCCTGCTCTCAGGGGTGGATGAGACCCGGACGCCGTCTATGTCCAATGTCCCTGAGGTCGGGGTGTCCATAGCTCCCATTATGTTCAGGAGTGTGGTCTTTCCGCTCCCTGAAGGCCCCATGATGGTGAGGAACTCCCCCTCTCTGACATCCAAATTGATCCCTTTTAGGACATTTAGGTCCCCGTTTTCGAGCTTGAAGGTCTTGGTCACGTCCCTTAAAGATATTATCGGCCCTGGTTCCCTGACCGGACCGGAGATACGGCCTCTCATGGTCAGCTCCCCCTCATGATTATGGCCGGCCGTGCACTCGATGCTCTGTAGGCCGGGTAGCTCCCGCTGACCAGCGCAAGTATGATTGTTATGATAATGGACAAAGTGAGGGTCCTCCATGATTGTAAAAGCAGCGGCATCGAAAGGACGAACCTCTGGAGGTACCAAGTGAGGATGGTGCCCGCTGCGATACCTATGGTCCCACCCAGACCCGATAGGACCAATGCCTCTATGAGAACGCATTGGATGACATCCCTGTTGGACCATCCCATGGCCTTGAACATGGCGAACTCCTTGATCCTCTCCCTCACGTTCATGAACAGGACCGCTGATGTGATCATGAAGGAGGAAAGGAGGACCACCAGGGTGATGGTGGCTGTGGCGGACCTGATCATGTTGATGGTGTCCATGGCACCGCTCAGAGAAGCCCTTGGGAAAGATGTCGCAACCGAGAGCTCCCTTTCGATCCTTCCTGAGACCCCGCTCGTATACGTGGGGTCGTCCATCTTGACGGAGATGAACGAGCAGTTCCCTGGACCTATCTTGGGTAAGATGGTCATTTCCCTGACCATATCCATGTCAGCAACGATGGCCGCATCGCTGATGAGCGTCCCGGTGGTGTATATTCCCACTATGGTGAAGGGTGCCCCAAAAAGATTTAAGGTACCCCCGATAACGAAACCATCGAGCTCGGCAAGTCTAGCCCCCACCACGATCTCGTTTTCCCCCTCCTTGAACACCTCTCCGTCCATCAAAAAGCTCAGGATGCCTCCGTGTTCTATGTTGCTTTGGCCTTTCACCCCGATAAGCTGGGAGTAGGGCATCACGCTCAGGTTCCGGTCAAGGAGGCTGGATTGCATCAGGGGGATCACTATCTCGGAGTCCGCAGACCGCACTCCCTCCATCATGAGGATACCGTCCCTGAAGGACTCCGGGACCTGGCTGGTGTAGATGTTGGTATATCTCTGATAGACGATGATATCCCCCACGCTCTTGAGGTACCTTTCGCTCAGGTCCACCATGTTCTCGAGGATGGGTGCAAGGGCGGAAAAGAGACCGATCCCCAATGCTACCACTCCTATGGTGACCATTGCCAGATAGCGATGCCTGACGGAGTTCCTCACCGCAAAGCTGCGAACGCTCAATTTGGACATCGTTCTTACCTTCAACCGTTATTTTTCCATTATACAGCTCGAACAGGTTGACTTCAAACCATAATCGTCTCATTTTTAGATATCTGTGGGGATAAGATGTATCTGGTAATATAAAGCAATGACCTGGCTGTGTCAGGTGATCGGTGCAGAGGTCAATTGAGGCATTCATCTTTTTAGGAGGCCGGTCCCTGTTCGGACAGAACTAAGGAACGATAGACCAGTATGGGGGGACATGAGAATATCACTTTAATTGGAGGTGTAATGATCTCATAGGGCTGGTCTATCGGCAGGTGCATCACCTGCAAGGAAAAGATGGGACAAGGACCTTTTAAAGTTTCTCGGGTCATTATCAAAAAATGAAATATCATATCTGATGGGCATTATAATGGGTATTAAGATATGATATCCTTCAGATCCGAAGAGGTCTGTGTCCATATTCAATCCGGCGTCAATGTATATCGGACGGTGAAGCTCCCATCGGTCGTTAGAAAGACCATTTCCCCGTATACAGAATCCGGGTCCATCGTCCCGGTCATGCCCTGTACAAGATCTCCCCCCTTTGAGAGCGAGAACCCAGAGGTCGAACCGGATATGGACTGGACGAGACTGATAGGACCGTTCGAGGGTTGGCAGACGATGTGACCGCAACCTCCCGTACCGGTGACAGACCAATCGCCCGATGCCCGAAATGTCCCAGAGAGCCTTCCGTCCCTGTCCACGTTGCCAGAGAGGGTTGCCGTCACGATGACCGTATAATCGAAATGACTGACGACAGTACCGCAATAGGGACAGTTCGTGGTCCTCGGGAAGGTCGCTGAGCCGTCAAAGGTCCCGGAATACGTCACCATTCCCGCAGGGACCGATGGTAGAGCCTCCTTGAAGGATATGCTTCCCTGGTCAACAGGGATGTCCAACTTCCTTGTGAGACTTCCCGGAGCTTTCTTGAAAAGCGTTCTCTGCTC
>JBFYMY010000104.1:0-3107 GCA_041304645.1 Thermoplasmatales archaeon | reverse complement strand
CACCCTGTATGCGATATGGACCATACTGTTGGAACAGACCCCTATCGATGGCATGGACTTGTATTCCAGGTCAACAGTGACGCTATGACATCCCTCCTCATCCTTCCACGTATGGTTGAGCCCGAGGCCGTAGGAGAAATGGGCTATGTGAGGTTGACCATCATCGTCGAGCGTTGCACAGACGTCCCATGTCATGTTCGTGGTTCCGGGGATATGTTCTCGTGTCCAGGAAACGCCATCGAACATCGCATGGTTCAGACCGATATCGGTCCCATAGATGATATGAGGTTGGTCGGCCCCGTCCAGAAGCATTATCATATAGCCAGGAGAACCCTCTACCACTTCAATTGGCTCATATAACCAGGACCTGGAAGTGGCCCTTGTTCCTACGGCTTCTTGGACTCCCCCTATCGTCAGACCGGTACTCGCCATCAGGATAGTCATGATTGTTGCAGTTATGGCCTCTGGAACACTCCCTCTGTGTGTCATTCCCCTCACCGGTCATCATGGTAAACTGTTGTTAGAGGTACTAACCCCCATTTAATCCTATTGCGTTTCTGTGCATGACACCTTTGATAATATGGGTCATGGTCGGACCTTGTGAAGTGCCATGTAAAAAGCGCAAGGTGTTTATATGGAGAAAAGACCTTCTAAAAAATTACCTTATAGGACCACCACCTTGTTCCCTTTGGAGTGATACAAATGGAGCGAAAGTTAGGATTAGGTAGGTTAATACTGAATGGTCCTTATAAAAATGGTCTCGGAAGGGCTTTACTGTTCCTGCTCGTGATGGTCCTTGGGGTATTGACAATATCCCCAGCTATGCAGACGTTCTTTGACCTTGGGAGTGCCGATACTACAGAAGTATCTGCATCATCGGTGCCTTTGGCCCTCAAACCGGGGCAGAGGAAGGGCGACCATTATCTCGATTCAAGTCCATCGGAGTACCTTGGGAGCGAGGAGTCGGGCTCTGCATACTATGGTTCCACCATTGACAAGGTGGATTGGAACGCAGATGGGATAATGGACCTCATCATCTCCGCCCCGGGTAAGAGCGGCGGCAGGGTCTATATCTATGACGGAAGCTATCAGCTGAAGTTCCCTGAACTGCAGGTCACAGGGGGGACCGCAAGGTGGACATTCACAGGGTCCAGCTCTTTTGGGACGGATTACGATCACGGCGATGTGAACGGGGATGGATACGAGGATATGCTGATAATGAATAGCATATATTCAGGTCAGCAGGGTAATTTGTATTATGGAGGCCCCTGGGTCAATAGTGCAAGCACGTTCTCCTCGCCCAATGCGACCTTTGGCCTGGTGAGCTATTGTTATTATGGGACATGGTGTACCATCGGCGACATGGACGGTGATGGTTACGGGGATATATGGATAGGAGTTGGCGGGTATTATTATGAATATACATACCCCTCTGGCTATGATTACTGGTATAGGTACTACTACGGTGAGGGTCGATGGTGGTTTGGCAGTGCCGAAATGAAGGGTGACTATTATTATTACACTTCGGCCGGGGTACTATGGCCTCCCGTATCCTATGAATATGACTACGGGACCTATGGGTACACATATCATGAATCGATGATGGGTTCTGGTGGGGCCGATGCAGGTGATATGAACGGGGACGGGAGGGAGGAGATCGCTATAGGGAGCCCATACGATTACCAGAATGGCAACTACTATGTCGGGTCCACTATCGTGATCTATCCAAGGTCCAATATCAGAGGTTGGACCGGTGGCATTTCCATGGAAAGCAACTCTTATGTCGATTGGGTAGCTTACACAGGCAGCAATTATTTCGATGCTGTTGGAGGAGACCCTCAGCTCTTCGATTACAATGGGGATGGTCTTAAGGACCTGACCTTCAATAGCGGATGGTATTCCTATAGTGTTTACGGTGATAATGGTAAGTACTGCTGGATGGTCGATGGTTCTACCACGATCCCAACAGGTAAGAAGGCCCTTTCGTCCTCGTCCAATTATGCGAGGCGGTTCTATGCCATTGATTCGCAGGGATTCGGTTCCCACGCCTTCGGTGATTATGACGGAGATGGAAAGATAGACCTGGCCATTGGAGATACTAAGCCCGGGACGGTCTATATACTCCTCCATGATCAATGGGCTGGAAAGAGCGGGACCATCGAGGTAACGAAGATCTCTATGTTCACGATACACCAACCATCCAATGGGCAAAGGTTCGCCTACCCGGCCGAATATTACAGATATTCATATTATGCCTATGCCAATAAGTTCAAGCCCATATGCTTGTGGAACAGGGACGATGACGGTCTGGACGATGTGTTCGTTAGCGATCATTATGCTTCCTATGGGAGCTATTCACAGGCCGGGGTCGTTTACGGTATTTCCAATTATAATATGTTCGGCATAGGCCGTTTCGATGCGACCGGAGCCGACCCGCCGAATTCCAAGACGCTCTATGCAGAGCATCGTTCGTATGGGTTCAAGGGCTCTGCCTGGAACAAGTGGAACCTTTTCGGGACCACCATGAAATGGGATTTCATCGTAGGGAACTACAAGGCGACGGTGAGATACACCAATCCGACCCAGACCGTGGATGGGGCCATTCTTGAGGTGTTGGACGACTACTGGGGGATATTGAGGGTGGACCTTGATTCGGTCAGGTTGACACCGGACTATGCCAAGGACACGCTTTATGTGGATTTCAACGTGCTATTCACCATGAACCTTCCTGTCGAGGGCGACCTAGATGTCAGGTTCACAGCATCGGCGGCCCATATCACCTATACGCAGTTGATAAAAGAGGTAGGAAGGGTAAGGAACCGGTTCAAGTTCGTTGGTGACCTTGAGGTGACGACGGTCCCGGGGAGCGGGGAAGGAATAGCGGTCCGCAACGGTGATTGGCTTCCAGAGGATACCACCTTGAAATTCACCGGTATGAAGCTGGTTTACAACGGGACCGAGGATTTCCTCGTGCCATACTATCCACGGAATGAGTTCTTCAAGATAGAGATGGTGAGCACGCTGGGCCTTATGGTTGTTGACAATTCCTCGTCCGGCAGGGAATTCATGATGGAGATGAACGCAGGCTCCATGCCTATAGAGATGGC
>JBFYMY010000103.1:0-4610 GCA_041304645.1 Thermoplasmatales archaeon | reverse complement strand
ACTGCTACGTCACTGTCACGGTGACCTCGCAGGCGGATGCGAAGAACTCCACAGCATCCCTGCTCCTAACCACCAATGTGAAGAGGACCTATGGCGTTTCCATGACTTCGCCAGGGATCAGGTACATGAACCCCGGAGGCTCTACGACCTACACGTTCAATGTCAAGAACGAGGGTAACGACCAGGACGGGTACAACTTACAGGCCATAACGATCCCGGCCGGTTGGGTGGCCAGCATCGATTTCAATTCGGGCAAGTTCGCCCCGACCACCACAAAACAGGCGAAATTGACGGTCCAGAGCCCCTCCGGAGCAAAGGCACAGACCTATCAGTTCCAGTTGAAAGCAAGCTCTATCACCGATAATCTAACCTCGGCGACGATGACAGTGAGCGCGGTGGTGAACCAGACCTACGGGTGTCTGGTCTCCTCCGAAGGTGTCAAGACCGTGGACATCACGACCCAGAGCGTCGTCGCCTTCAATGTCAGGATAACGAACATGGGGAACGGGGAGGACAGGTACAACCTCGAGCTCTACGTCCCTCCCGCATCTACCTCCAAAGGTTGGAGCGGGGGTCTGAGCGCCTCTCAGACGATCAAGCTCCAACCGGATGGTTCGCAGAACATCACGCTATCGATATTCACACCTTCCAAGTCCTCGAACCCAGCCAAGGGTTCCGTGGCGGACTTCTTCGTCAATGCGACCAGTGTTGGCGACACGGGCCTTATGAGGCAGGTCAAGGTCTCCTGCTCGGTGCTAGCATACTATGATGTCGGAATGGCCAACACCGGTGCCTCCACCAAGACCGTGGACCCCGACGCTACCGTGACCTTCACCTTCGAGGTGACCAACAATGGGAACGACCAGGACACGTTCGATATCAATGTCGCCTTCCCTGAAGGTTTCAGGGATTCGTCCATAGAACCCTCCACCATCACCCTTGCCGCCCAGGCGAAGGGAACGATCACAGTGACCATGGACCCCGATGCTGACGTGGTCAAGTCCCAGTCATACAGGTTCAGGGTATATGCGAACTCCACAAGCTCGACCGCCACGGCCCATTCGGACTTCTCGGTCTCCATAAACAAGAATTACGGGGCATATCTCGATGCACCGAATGGCGCCATAGTCTCCAATGGTCAGCCCGGAAATACATACAAGGTCCAGGTCCGCCTGCAGAACAAGGGTAACGGCAGGGACGCATTTGACCTGACCATAAAGGGCGAAACTGGAACGATAGAATCCACCTGGAGGCCCCTTGTTTCCTCATCGAGCACACCGCTGCTTGCGTCCGAGGGATGGTTCTACTTCAACATCACGGTCTCCGCGCCTACTACAGTGAACGAGGGAACATACAGGTTCCTTGTTAACGCGACATCCCAGAACAGTCCCACCACCAAGAAGACGCTCTATCTCTCCGTGAAGATCCCGCAGCTCTACTCCGTTGACCTCAGCGCCAACAAGCAGAGCGTCAAGGCGAAGTTCTCGAACGCCTCCGGACCCGTTGAGACCGCAACCTTCGACCTGGATGTCTATAACAGGGGCTCGGGGACCGACCCGTCCATCACTCTTTTCGTCAAATCCGCCCCATCTGCGTTCACCGGGCTCTATTCGATATATTTCACCGAGAACCAGAAGAGCAAGATAACTATAAACGCCGGGCAGTCCAAACCGGCAAAGCTCTTGATGGACATGCCCAAGATAGGCTCAGGCGTTTCCGCTGGGACCTATTCCATCGTCGTCGAGGTAGTGAGCGACAACGGGACTATCACACAGACCAACGATGACAAGAGGACCGAACTGACGCTTAGCCTCATCCTTGAACCGGTCCACAGGGTCCAGATCCTGGCCGGTGTGAACAGCAGCCAAGTGAGCATAGGCAGCGAGATACAGTTCAGGGTCATCATCCAGAACAGGGGAACGGCCTCGGATTACTATCAGATATCCCTCGACCACCCCAACTACGGGACCAAGGTGAAATGGTCCATCCCGGACGGCAATCTCACCACGAGGATACTGGCCCCGCTCGAGCAGGAAACCATCTATCTGACGGTCACTGTCGCTACCGGGGCCGACCCCAACTGGGGTTCTGTCTGGGTCAAGGTGACCGCGACACATTCCAGTGACCTCACGGTCAAGGACGAGAAGTACTTTACCGCCATCTTCGCGGACGCTTTCTCGGGCGACCTCTCGACGACAAGCAACTTCAGACAGACCGAACCGGGGAAGAGAGCTTGGTACAATATAACCCTGGAGAACTGGGGGACCCTGTCCAAGGACACGTTCCGGATAGAGATAGAGGACGAGTTCGAGTTCGATAACATCGCCATATCGCCCTCCACCATCACCCTCTCCCCCAATCAGAGGGTCAGGATCTCCATCAATATCTCGATACCCTCCATAAATGATAAGATAATACCCACTGGAACATATGACATGGTGTTCAGGGCGGTCTCCGAGGGACCCACCACCCAGAAGAACGACGATGTCGTTGTGGACAACATAACCCTTAAGTTGAAGGTGATGCCCGTCTACAAGGTCGAGTTCCTAATACCACAGGGCTCGGCCACGGTAGGCGTGGGAACTACCTTAAAGGGCGTCAAGTTGAACGTGACCAACAAGGGTAACGAAATGTCGTCGATCACCATGACGATAGACCCGAGCACCGCGTCCAAGTACAACAGCTGGATCACCATAACCCCTGGTACCATCTCCAACCTCATGCCCAACGGAGCGACCGACGCCCTTGTCGATATAAAGGTCCCGTCCACAGCGGCCGCGGAGAAGGTCACCATAACATTCAGGGCCACCGTATCAGGTAAATCGGTCTATTCGATCGCGAGCTTCGATGTCATAGTGGACGAGAACTTCAAGGTGGACCTCCTGGTATCCGATTCCATAACGGTCAAGGACGCGAACCCCATGGATACAGTGTCCTACACGGTGAAGCTGGTGAACGAAGGCAATACGGTGGACGGTTTCACCATAGAGCTTTCCTCCTCCAAGTCAACCTGGGCCAGCTTCGGTTTCAAGACGGGCACAACGAACACGACCGATACCTCAAGGGACAATATCGCAGTGAAGGGCGAGGTGAACATCTGGCTGAAGATTATAGTCCCCGAGAACGCTCCGGCCGGCGAGGTCAGCTTCACAATAACCGCCAAATCCAAGGGCGATGAGGTCAAGACAGATTCTATCTCGCTCAGGGTGAACGTGAAGGCAAGGAGGGCGGTCGAGCTCTCTATATCGGAGGAGACCAAGGACCTTGTTCCGGATGTAGATGCGGAGTACACAGAGGTCACTTACGATGTGCAGGTCATCAACAAGGGTGAAGCACTGGACTCGTTCAAGCTGGAGGTCGTATCGGCCACCTCCTACCACCCATCGGACGTGGATTGGGCGAACACACCCAAGTCAGACCACCCGACATGGGTCATACTCAGCAAGAAAGTGACAGGGAGCATAGCAAAGGACAACTCAGAGACGATCAAGGTCACAGTAAAGGTCCCCAAGGACGACTATATCCCGGGTAAGTTCGATTCGGTGATATGGGCATACTCCGAAGGGGAGACGGGAAGGTCGGATGATGTATATTCCAGGGTGCTCGTACTAACTACCAATATCAAACAGGCATACGGATGCGACATCCTCGGGGAAGACCTTTTCAGGACCCGAGAGGACGGTGTCGATACCTCCAAGATCTATGCGCTCTATACCATCAGGGTAAGGAACACGGGGACCGGGACCGACGACTTCAAACTGGAGCTCAGGGAGGAGCTCCCTATAGATTTCGTCTTCAGTTATACCCCGAACACCCCTCAGGTCTTCAATGTCAATAAGAGCAAGGATGCCACAGTCACCGTGAGGGTAGAGATGCCGGTCACGACCCTTACCCAGAAGTACAGCTTCGAGCTCCGATGGGTCTCCGCAGGGGAGGATGGGTTATGGGACAACACCAAGGACTACGTTACAGCATGGAAAGAGATCACCATTGACGTAGCCCAGACCTACGGTGTCTCATTGGACGTCGTCAACGATAAGCTGGAATCGGAGGTCGGCAAGGACGTCACCTTCGACCTCACCATAGAGAACCAGGGCAACAAGGAGGACACATTCAGGATAGAGGTGAAAGAGCTCGGCGACACGAGCTGGACCACCCTTTCCAAGACCAAGGTGACCCTCCAGGCCCAGGGCAAGACCGGGGATGAATCCAAATTCGTCCTTACGGTGAGGATACCCCTTGATACGGAGAAGGCCGAGGCCGGCAAATACCTCTTCAATGTTTCGATCAAGAGGGACTCGAACAACGTTATCGAATCGGGGAGGGCCACGGCGTTTGTAGTCCTCCAGGTCACGGTCAAGGAGAGCTTCGACCATGTCCTGACCTCCGAGGATGAGGAGGAGAAGGCGAAATTGGGAGAGAAGGCCACCTTCACCTTCAAGGTCCAGAACAAGGGGAACGACGTGGACACCTACCAGATGTCGGTGAAGGGCACCAAGAGCAAGTGGGCCACGCTCACACCCGCGACCCTTACCCTTGACCCGAAGGAGGAGGCATACGTCACCCTTGAGGTGACGGTCCCATATCTAGGCGAGACGACCCAGGGCAGC
>JBFYMY010000102.1:0-2503 GCA_041304645.1 Thermoplasmatales archaeon | reverse complement strand
CTCAGGGAGCTCCCCATACATGAGGTCGAATGCCCCTATTCTGTGAGCGCAAAGAGGGGGCTGTTCCGGGACCTGGTCCTTGAAGCGGAGGACCAGATACCAGGGACCAGGCACATGCTCCTCAGGTTCCATCAGAGCCTTCTGGCCGGTCGGACCGGTGGTCCCCCCGCGACCAAACCCTGTACAAGATGTTCGGAGCCGGTCATAGGGGTCGACGGCAGCGGTCTGTGCAAGGCCTGTGAGCTCCTTAACGGGCTGGTGGGACATTGATACGCAAGAGGTCGCTGGAGATCATCCTCTCCAGGCTCGATGATATGAACGACCCGGTCCCTGACCTTGAGCAGTACCGCACCCCATCCGACGCGGTATCGGACATGCTCTTCCTGGCAGCTTCCCTTGGCGACATAGAGGGACGCTATGTCGCAGAGCTCGGATGCGGCGGTGCTCCATTCCTCATAGGGTCCGTCCTGCTCGGGGCCTCGAGAGGCTACGGGTGCGACATCGACGAAAGGGCAGTGAGGCTGGCCTTATCCAATGCCGATCGTGTCCGCTCAGAACGTCCAGACCTGCCAGGATGGACGGACCTGACGATAGAACAGGCGGACGTCTCCGATCCCGGCTTTGCTCCCCCACTTGTCCATACGGTTCTCATGAACCCCCCGTTCGGTGCACAGGCCAGGGGGGCGGACCGTCCTTTCATGGATAGTGCGATGGAGATGGCCTCTGTCATCCATTCCGTCCATAACGGGGTCTCCTATGGGTTCATAAAGGGCATGCTGGATGGGAACGGTTGGCAGGTGACCCATAGAACTGACGCCCCAATGGAGATCAAGAGACGCTTCCATTTCCACGACAGGGAAAAGGTCTGCGTTCCGACGGTCAGGATAAGGGCCGTCAAAGGGACGTAGATGATTCGATAGCATATCTGGCAATATGGACCCCCCATGGCAACATTAATGACCAATCAGGTATTTCGGTCGAGCGGGTGTCGTCTTGCCTCAGTCCGAATTCTCCAACAGGATGGTGCTTGGAGGAATGGCGTTCAGGAACCAGGATTACTTCAAGGCCATGGACGAGTACAACCAGGCCGTTATCCTCAAATCCGATGACCCGGACGCATGGTACAACAAGGGTCTGACCCTACAGAACCTCATGAGGAACGAGGAGGCCGTGGATGCCTACAAGACATCCATAAAGCTCGACAAGAAGAACCTCAAGGCATGGAGCAACCTGGGGGGTGTGCTCGCCAAGATGGGGGAGCCCAAGGACGCCATGAGGTGCCTGGACAAAGCGACCGAACTCGATAAGAACTGCATCAACGCCTGGTTCAACAAAGGGGTCCTCCTTGCCAAGTTCGGCAGGTCTAGCGATGCCCTGCTCTGCTTCGATGCCGTGCTCGCCATAGACCCCAGGGATACGGAATCCATCTACAACAAGGGGGTCGTCCTTGAATCCTTGGGAAAGACGGAAGAGGCGACCACCCTCTTCGAGAGGGCGTTGTCCGAAAAGGTCACCATCAGCGAGGACTCCTACAAGAGGTACTCGGTAGATGTCTTCTCCATGTACGACGTGGACGAATCCGGGGAGGAGATAGGCGACATAGAGTGGCTCGACAGGGGCTCCAAGTTCATGCTGGACAAGGACGTTGACAGGGCCATATACTGCTTCAACAAATCCCTTGAGATCAACCCGGAGAACCCGGACGCATGGTTCGCGTACGGTAACGCCATGCATATCATAGGGAAGCTCGAGGAGGCCCTTGAATGCTACAAGAGGTCCCTCCAGATACGCCCGAAGAAGTCGGAGACCTGGTACAACATGGGCAATGTCTTCATGGACCTCAAGAGGCTGCACAAGGCCATAGAATGCTTCGACAAGTCCCTCTCTTTGAACCCGAAGAAGTGGGACGCGCTCGCCAACAAAGGGGCTGCCCTGAAGAACCTGGGGAGGGTGGAAGAGGCGGTGGCCGCTTACGAGAAGGTACTGGATAACACCCCCAAGAACTCGCTTGCCTGGTTCAATCTTGGGAACGCATATGATGCTTTGGGCAACTTCAAGAGGGCCGTGGACTGCTTCGACAGGGCGATATCCCTTGAGCCCGATAATGCAGAGTACTACTACAACAAGGGCGTCATCCTCTACGAGAAGGGCAAGGTCATAAGGGCCAAGGAGGCCTTCGACAGAGCGCTCCAGCTCAGGCCCGATTTCATAGAGGCTGCCCTGGCAAGGGACGATATCATAAAGGACCTTAGAGGATGATGGTCGACCCCCCGTAGGTCATCCATGAAGCATGGACAATTTAACGCGAATGCTACCAGCAACGATCTTCGGATCTGGCCCAATGGACCATCTGCTCCCTACCATGTATCTCATGTCGAAAGTTTGCCCTTCGTTCCGCACTTGGGGCAGGTTATTATTATGGGCCTCTTGGGGGATTTGACGAGTATCTTCTCGTGGCAGTTCTTGCACTTGACTATCTTAGGCTTGTAGGCTTGCTCCCCCT
>JBFYMY010000101.1:0-8530 GCA_041304645.1 Thermoplasmatales archaeon | reverse complement strand
ACCTCGGAGGACCCCAATGGAACAAGGAGCATTGATGATAACAGCAAAGCGAGCGAAAGAGCGGTCAATGCTGAGGTCCTGCCCATGGCGCCATATCTACGCTCCAGAAAGGACCGGTGAGAAGAGGTCATCATGTTCCAAATCCGGCAACTAGGTTATCTTTTTTCTTATTTTACCGGACCCCCCCCATCATTGTCCAAAGGCTTCAAGAATGTACATAGCATCCGCTGAAGTGGAGGCGAATGCAGAGAAAATAAAAAGGTCCGATCCAGAAATCCTATAATATTGATCGACTGGTATATTGCGAAGTCTGTTGTAAAAACTCAAATAGACCGGTCGAGGTCTAATCCAGAATCGGTTTAGAACTCACGTTAACCATTGAGGTGGAGGTTTACTTTCATTTCTAACCACACCCTTGCAGTTTCCATTGTCGTTTTTATTAGCCGTCTCTTGAGGGAGGGAGTAAAATAACCCATAAGAAAAAGTTAAATAGAGTCTAAATCAATGTGAGCTCATGAGTAGGAAGAATTTGAAAATAATTATTTCCTTTTCTTTGATGCTAATTTTTTTAATAATTTTTACGGGTATTTATTATCTTTTTATTAATAATAAAGGGTATAAAGAAATCAATGAAAATCTTGTTGATTATGATAAAAAAGAAGACAATAACGAAGGTATTGATTCTAATCCTAATAATGTCCCAGGAAATAAATCTGACCAGGAGCAAAATGGTCCTAATGAAGGTACGGTTATTTTCACTAATCCACTATTGATGATAAATGATTCTGATGTGAGAGTAAATGAAACCTTTTCTATCTGGATTGATGAAAATGACGAATATTATAGTGATTCTCTTCAATGGGATTTTAATGATGGAACATTAAAAGTTGGAAGTAATGTTGATCATTTTTTTAGTTCTTCAAAAATATATAATATTAAGATAATTTATAAAAATGGAAATATTATAGCAAATATAGATATGAAAATAAAAAATAAAGATGAAGTTTTTTATACATCAGAAGAAGGTTTCAAAGATTATAGATATAATAGTGCACGAGGAGGAAGACTTGGAGGATATATTAAGGACGGAATTTCTGAACCAATTTTTATATTCAATATATCGATAAATGGTGCATCAGGAAAGGTCGGAATTTCAATTGATGTATTTGATGATGTTAATAGCAAACTGAAGAATATTTATTATGATATTCAAATAGTTCTTAATGAGGATTTGTTTTATCATCAAGTAATAACTGTAAATGATTATAAAATAATTGATAATCCAGATGCAGTAGCCGGTGGTCCAA
The DNA here is from genome assembly GCA_041304645.1 of Thermoplasmatales archaeon. Taxonomy (GTDB): domain Archaea; phylum Thermoplasmatota; class Penumbrarchaeia; order Penumbrarchaeales; family Penumbrarchaeaceae; genus JALOTP01. Next base: position 7,223 of record JBFYMY010000101.1, on the reverse strand, counting down.
TTATAGAGGAAGGTAAATGTTCTTCATTTGAAATTACTGTTTTCATATATTATTAATATTATTTCAATCATATTATTCCTATTCGCATTAATATTGCCATATCCGTCCATATCCGGAATATCCTCAAGCTCCTTTTCGGTTGCCTATACCGGCTAGACTCTGAATCATTTTTCTGTCTTCCATTGCTAACCATACTTGTTTTTTTTCTCTTACCTCCGGATCTGAGATAGTATCCCTTTACCAACAGATTAATTTTCCTTTTCTGTAGGAGGTTATTCTAGAACCTTCTTTGACCTTTTCCTGATTGACTTAATCGATACCATAACGATTAGGGCTACAACAAGGATGATGATCGACCCGGAGGCAATGACCAATGGACTTGTAACCATACCTTTGGGAGAGTTGCTTGTCTTTAGGTAGACGATGTAATAGCAGACACTTTGGTTCCCAGGATGGGACCCTTTTGCAGTGATGTCGATCTCTTCCGTATGCGCCAGGCCGGACCTCTGTTTAGCCCTAAGCGTCAGCACTATGAAAGAATCCCAATTTACTTTGATAACAGGTCCTTCTTCCATTTCAAGTTCTAAGATAGAAGTACAGGAGATACTGAGAGTGATGTTGTCATCGGTATTCCCCTCGTTTTTCAATGTCAGTTCGATCTTACCCCATGATCCCACTGGTTCCATGATGGTAGGCTTTTCGGTACCTATTTTCAAGAGGCTATATGGATTAACTGTGATCAATGTTCTAACAGCGTCGATACCTCCTCCTTGAGATCCTGGTGAATACCTATATCTTCCTGAGATGGTCAATGTGTAACCGTCTCCAGCCTTGGTCTCTGGGGGAGCCCGTACTGCGACATCGAAAGGCAGTTCGGTCGTTCTATAATCGAAAGTAAGAGAATTTGTTACACTGGTTGGCCAACCTTCTGCATCTCCTGTAAGGTACACAAGGCAGTATTGATAGGGTGGAGTACCAGGAGGCATATCACAAAATGCTTTTCCCTTTAGATAGATCATTCCATCATCGCCTGGCGCCACATCAACGGTAGCCTTAGGAGGCATCTCCAGTCTGATGTCAGGTTCCCTTGGAACATTTGTTGATAGTGCTTCAGCCGAAAATTCGTCCTTCATACCCGTGATCAAACCTGAAAAAAGTATGGTTATTAGGAAAAGGAACGATAAGATCCTGATGGACACTTCCATTGGGTCTCCTCCGGGATAGGGCTATTGGACCAAATATTGTATAGTAGCTATTGGTGGGGGAACATTAAATAACTTTTCTACCTAGAGATTTGAGGGGACGAGGTAATTATATTTGGAAATTTATTTGCTTTTAATCAATATCAACTAAAGAATAATCTCTCAATGATCCAATTATGCTTAGTTCGGGTCGTCCCACTATCTGCGGCATAAACAATTAATAACAAGTGGGCCGACCCGGACCCGCAGAAGCCGAAGGCTTCAAGGGCACGTGAAAATCGCAGCATCAATCTATACCTCATCACGATTTTTACAGTGTTTGAACTCTAATCTATGTGGAGGGTCGGCCCACGAAATTAATCATTAAATAAGCTTAGTGGGCCGACCCGGATTTGAACCGGGGACCTCCGCGTTGTAAGCGCGACGTCATAACCCCTAGACCACCGGCCCGATGTTTCGCTCTGCAGAGCGTGAGGCCTGAGCTGGTTAAAAACATTTCCCGGGACGTCTCGTTCATGGGGGTCATGAATGACCCGGTGAAACCTTCATTAACATGATGTCGTTACATCCCCCAAAGGATGTGACACACATGCCCTCAAAGAAGGTCAAGAAGATACTCGTCACGGGCTCTGCTGGACAGATAGGTTCCGAACTGGTCCCCTACCTCCGTAAGAAGTACGGGAACGACAACGTCATAGCGGGCATCAACAGGACCAAACCACCCGCATACATATACGAGACCGGTCCGGTCGTGAATGTCAACATCAACGACAAGGATGACCTCTACAAGGTAGTGGAGGTACACGGCGTGGACACCATAATCAACCTCGCCGCCATCCTTTCGGCCACGGGGGAGAAGAACCCCTCCCTATGCTGGGATGTCAACATGAACGGTTTCTACAACGTATTGGAATGCGCAAGGGAAAAACAGCTTACAAGGGTCCTTAACCCCTCATCCATAGCCGCTTTCGGACCCGAGACCCCCAGGGACAACACCCCGCAGGAAACGGTCCTCAAACCCAGGACCATGTACGGCATAACGAAGGTAGCGGGCGAACTCCTTGGCGACTACTACTTCAGGAAGTTCGGAGTCGATATCAGAGGTCTCAGGTATCCTGGCATCATCTCTTCGGAAACACCCCCCGGCGGCGGCACCACCGATTATGCAGTTGCCATCTATTACGAGGCCATCCAGAAAAAGAGGTACGAATGCTTCGTGAGGGAGGATACGGTCCTTCCGATGATGTACATGCCGGACGCCCTCAAGGCCTGCGTGGACCTTCTGGAGGCACCGGTGGAGAAGCTCGTACATCACAGCGACTTCAACGTCGGGTCCATGTCGTTCTCCGCAGGTGAGCTCGCATCCGAGATAAAGAAGCATATCCCCGAGCTCAAGGTAACCTACAAGCCCGACTTCAGGCAGGCGATAGCCGATTCCTGGCCCAAGTCCCTGGATGACAATGCCGCAAGGAAGGAATGGGGATGGAAGCCGTCCCACAACATATCCTCCATGACCAAGGATATGATAGAGAAGCTCTCAAAGAAGCTCCTCTGAAAGAACACTATTCACCAAATGATGCCTTTTCACGGTGGAGCACCTTAGATGGGATACCCCATTAATATCCCTTAATTTTATTAAAATCGTAAATGGACGACAGAAGATTATTATAATCGATACTGGGATGTTTCGATATTGGTATATAAAGGACCTAGTACGGGGGTTCTCTCATGACCGCGACAGAAAAAACGGGGGATGCAGCTCAAAAGAAGGTCGAAAAGGCAGCACCTCAGTTCTCCCAGGACAGATATCTGACAAGGATGCTCAAGGGGATGGCCCTTCCCCTCCTCTACACCATCGTTTCCGTGCTCATGCTGAGGAAATATTCCCTTGAATATCCCAGCTATTACGATTACGAAGTCCTCTTCATAGCTTTGGGCGTTGGCCTGGGGCTCCTGGCCATCACGGGCTTGACGCTCTATAATGTGCTCAGGGCCAAGAAGAACGCAAAACAGGGCGTGAGATTGGAGACCAAGATGATCATAGCCGTTTACCTCCCTATAATGTTCATCGTCCTCGTCATAGCGCTCTTCTTCGGGCTTTCCCAGGCCTGGCAGTTCAGCATCGGGTTCTTTGCAACGACTCTTCTACCCCCACTTATCGTACTTATCACAGAGGTCACATCGAAGGGGCATTTCTTCGTGAGGGAGTACGAGAGACCATCGAAGATGAGGTACCTTCTCCTTGTCAGCAACGCGGCGGGGTGAGGTGCCCTGACAGGAAATACTTGGGGTCAGCTCTTCAAGGTCACTACCTGGGGGGAGTCCCATGGGGATTCCATCGGCTGCGTCATAGACGGCTGCCCTGCGGGATTGATGATCGGACATGATGATATCAGACAGGAGCTCGATCGCGATGTCCCCTTCCCTCTCCTCACGAGAAGGGTCGAGGAGAACTCCTTCCAGGTCCTCTCGGGCATCTTCGAGGGGGAAACGATAGGGACCCCTATTTCCATAATCGTAAGGAACTCGAACGTTGAGAGCGACAAGTACCTCAAGATCAGGAACAGGCCCAGACCCGGACATGCGGACCTGACATACAGGCAGAAGTACGGCCATGTGGACTGGAGGGGAGGGTCACGCGCTAGCGGGAGGACCTGGATATCCGTCATCGCCGCCGGTGCCATAGCCCGTAAACTATGTCTTCTTAAGGGCATCACGGTCAGCAGCAGGATCCTAGAGCTTGCAGGGACCAAGGTAACAGAGGAGAACCTTAGGTCCGAGGTCAAGAAGCTCGCTGACATCTCCAAGGTGGACAACGATGCGACCGGCGGGGTCTTCGAAGTGTCCATCAGCAATCTTCCAGCAGGACTGGGAGCCCCTCACTTCAACAGGTTCCATGCTGACCTTGGCCATGCCATCCTCAGCGTTCCGGGCATCAAGTCGTTCGAGCTCGGTTCCTCCAAGGAAGCAGCGACGATGAAGGCCACTGAGTTCAACGATGCGTTCCAGGTCAGTGGCGGGAAGGTGGTCACCACCACCAACCGTGCCGGAGGCGTACTGGGCGGCATAACGTTCGGTGCCCCGGTAGTGTTCAGGGCGGTGGTGAAGCCCACCCCTTCCGTCCTTGCCGTCCAGAGGACCGTGGACCTCCTGAAGATGGAGAACTCCACCATTTCGACCGATGGCCGGTTCGATGCGAACTACACTCCAAGGGTCCTCGTCCTTGCAGAGGCCCTCTCCGCAATGGTAACGGTGGACCACCTGATGATATCGGGACATCTGAACCACGATTCCCTGATACCCGCCTCGGAGAGGCTGAGATATGATGCGGAGAAATGAAACTTAGGAGCGAGAACATGGACATAAAGGCATACATGCTGAGGAAGTACCCGGGCATCCTCCGGTATGCCAACAGCGACAGGATGGTCCTCAAGCGGTTGAGGAAGGCCGTCTCCTACGCAACGAAGAGCGATCTATACAGAAATAAATTGAAGCAGGCCGGTGTCGTTCCCGGAAGGATCAGGAGCCTTCAGGATTTCAAGAGGATGGTCCCGACCACCACAAGGGAGGAGATAGTCAAAGCGGGACCCTACGGAATGCTCGCCGTCAGGCCTGGGGAAAAATGCCTGATCTATTCCCAGACCTCGGGGACGACCGGGGGCCACGTCCCTCTATGGGTCACCAAGGACGAGATAGAACGGAGCGTGGGATTGGCCTCTTCCCTGCCTGTCTTTCAGAACCTCATGAGCTCAAGAGATATCGTTGCCCTGTGCTACCCCTACACCAGGACGCTGGCAGGCAGGATGGCGGATATGATAAACCAGAGGAGGGGCGCGACCATCATACCGATGGGCACAAGGAACAACATGTATCCCCCGGAAGAGGTCGTAGATACGATATTGCGGCTCAAGCCGACCATCCTCGGTTCCGTTGCCACAGATGCCTTCTCATACGCCAACATCCTCATGGACAGGGGTATAGACCCCAGTTCTCTGGGGATCAGGCTCATCGTCTCCGGTGCGGAGCCCCTGTCGAGCAACAGGGCCAAGGTCCTGGGGAAGGTCTTCGGGTGCAAGGCGCTCTCACTGCTGGGGCAGAACGAGGTCGGGGTCGCCATCCCCTGCGAGCACAATGTCCTCCACCTTCCATCCTTCGCCATGTTCACCGAGGTCTACAACGATGATGGGACCGAGGCGGCCCCCGGTGAGAGGGGTTATTCAGTTGTCACCCCGACCTGGCGTGAAGCTCAGCCCATCCTCAGGTACGTAACCGGAGATGTCATCAGACTGCATGAGGACCCGTGTCCGTGCGGTCTCCCCCTCCCTACCATGGAGATACTGGGAAGGAAGATCACACAGCTGAGGATAGGCGGACGAAAATACTTCCCCATAGAGCTCGAGGACATACTTTACCGCTCGTACATCAACGGACCATGGTACAAGATGGTCCTTGAAAGTGGTGGACTGCACGTCTCCATCGAGCATAGGGGGAAGGATAGGGACAGGACCATGGAGGAAGTGTCAGCAAACCTCAAGAAGGAGCTTGGGACCGATGTCACCGTTGAGATACTGCCCCCGGGGTCGCTCTATGATTACAAAGGGGTCAGACCCGGCAAGGCCCTCTCACGGATAGTGGACAGGACCTCGGGCAAGGACCAGCTCATAGAGGGGGCCTGAGAGATGAACGAGAGGTTGGGCCGGGTCCTCAGGCTCATTCGGGGCCATTTCACATTGATGCGCCCCGTACAGCTCCTATGGTTCGATATATTCATAGGGTTTTCGAGCTACGTTGTCCTTGCCGATCGACTTCCCAAGGCCCATTTCCTGCTCTTCATACTCACATCGCTCCTTGCCGATGCGGGAGCATGCACCATAAACGATTACGGTGATGTCAGGTCCGACAGCATCAGTACGGAGGGTTCGAGGAAGTTCCGCCCTCTCTGCACGGGGCTCGTTAACAAAAAGGCCGCAAAGGTACAGGCCTTCGTCTTCTTCGGTCTTAGCCTTGCCCTTGCCTTTGCCCTTGACATATACCTGTTCCTTTTCGCGCTTGCCCTCGTCATATTATCTCACCAGTACTCCCTGGGCCCATTGAAGATGAACGGCAGACCCTTCGTCTCCCAGCTCTTCTGGGTCCTCTTTGCGGTCCTCTACTACGGGGCCATATCCGCCTATCTGGTGAGGTACGAGGGGATCCCGAAGGAGAACATCTTGAACGGGCTCTATTTCCTTGCGGTCCTGGTCCTCTTCCTGGGCATAGCGGAGACCCTTGCGAAGGACATGAGGGACCTGGAGAACGACGGTGCCTCCGGCAAGAGGACGACCTCGGTGTTCATAGGGAACAGGTACGCCGCCGCCGCATCCCTGGTCTTCTCCATGGCCGGTATCTCGCTCTGGGCCTATCCCTACTTCTTCATAAGCGACACATTCGTCCTCATCCGGGGGCTCATCCTATTCATATTCGTTTCCTGGACCCTGGTCTCCATCTTCCTGTGCGTATCGCTATATAGGAAATACACCAAATCCCGGGCAAGGGAGCTCCATGTGAGCTACCTCCTCACTCTCACTTCCATACTTGCCATAACTTTCGTGGCAGGAGTTGCATGACAGGATAGGTGATCTGAAATGACCAACGGACACGAGATAAGGATGAGACGGATAGGGGACATGAGGACCGGCAAGTTCGTCCTGGTCCCCATGGACCATGGAGTGACCGTGGGGCCCATAAAGGGCATCATGGACATAAGGGATACCATAAACAAGGTGGCCGCCGGAGGGGCCACCTCGGTGAGCATCCACAAGGGACTGGTCAGCGAGGGATTGAGAGATGTCGGGGGCAAGATTGGACTTATCCTGCACATCTCGGCAAGCACCCATATAGGCCCCTACCCCAACGCTAAGGTCCTGGTCTCCAGCGTGGAGGAGGCTTTGAGGCTCGGTGCCGATGCCGTATCGGTCCACATCAACGTCGGGGCCGAAACGGAGAGGGAGATGCTCTACGACCTGGGAGAGGTATCGAGCG
>JBFYMY010000100.1:0-3167 GCA_041304645.1 Thermoplasmatales archaeon | reverse complement strand
TGTGCTCTTCCGATCTCCTTACGGCCGAAAGGGTTCTCAGGTCCGTATCCAGGGCGTTGACCATGGACGAGAACCTTCCGAAGGCCTCGTTCCTCTTCATCTCCATGAAGGTGGTGTTCCTTGTCCTTGAAAGCTGCGAATTGGTCTTCTTCTTTATTATCAATATCTGCTTCCTGACACCGTTCATCCTGCCAAGTATCCGTCTGATGTCGTCTATGGAATGGAGCAGGTCCATGAGCGCAAGGTAGAAAGGAGGGACCCTGTCGAAGCTGGGGAATGCTTTGATGTACCTTTCAAGGACAGTATCGATCACATCCCCTGCCGATTCGACCTTGGCGATGTTGAGCTTTCTCATACGGAAGACGAACTCACGGTCCTCGACCTGCACCTTGCCGGCCTTCCTGAAGGCCTTATCCAGTATCTCCTGGGACGTCATTATCGTGGGGATCTTGAACATCTGTGACCAGCGGCACCACCTCATCCCCCTTATTTATAGGTTGGGTGAGGTCGAACGGGAGGGGTTCCGGAACGGTTCCTGGACCAGCAGGGACCGATGCCATGGGCACATCAGCGGGGACCGCTTCCGCAGGCCTTCTGGGTCCCAGTTCGTGGACCTCCTCGACATCCTCTGGCCTGGAAGGTCTCTGCCTCGGTCTTTCCGTCTCCTTCGACCCCGGTTTATGATACAACGAGCCATCGTTCAGCTCCCTGCCAGGGGGCAGAGGTGCGGGGGGCAGTCCCTGCATTTGGGTGGCAGGGGTCAACCCGGCATGTCCCGGGGGCAGGTTCTCGGGCCTGTTCGTCCCCAGCTGAACGGCCATGGGCGGGGGTGCCCTGAGGGTCGGTTCTCTCTTTCTCTTGACAACAACGATAAGGACCAACAGAACGGCAATGAGGAGGATTATCAGGAACGCGAAGAGAATGAGGAATATCAGGGTACTGTCATCATCTTCCGAGGTCACATCATCATCCTGTTCTTGAGGCTTTTCCACCTTCACCTCAAGTGTGCTGTTAATGAAAATGTCCCGCCCTAGGTCGTCTTTCATGTTCAATGAGAGGGTTTTGGGGACCCCTGTAACGTTGAACACGGCTGACCAGATGGTCCCGCTCACATCCCCCCTCAGTTTTCCAGACCCGACCTCGGTCCCGTTCCGGTCAAGGAGGAGCGCTTCTGCCGCTACGGGCAGTGAGGACCCTGTCACGGGGGTCAGGACAACCTCCAATGTACAGGTCATATTGACATCGACGGTGGCCCTCGCTGACAGGAGTACAGGTGGTGGAGCATCCACGATCACAATGGTCCGCACGGTTATGTTGTCGGCCCCCCCGTCCTTGTCAACCACTACAAGGTCCAGACCGTAAGGGCCTATGGACCAGGCAGTTCCAACGGAAACCCTGACATGGAGCGTCTGGTCCGGCCTGGGCTCGAATGAGAGTTCCCTGAGGGCGGCACCCTGAGGGTCGGTCAGCATTGCCGTGGATCGGAGCGTCCAGAGGTCACCATCACTGTCCACTACAGGGACCTTTATCGAGAACGAGGAACCCCTCATGACCTTCTCGCCGGGGGAGCCCTCGCCCTCCGGGTAGATAACCCTGACCTCGCCTATCATCGGATGGATGTTGTCGAGCTTCAACGCCCCCGGGTGCCTAAAAATGGACCCATCGTACTCATCATCCTCGTAGATGACCTCCAATGTGTAATTGCCCACTAAGAGGCCCGAACCGCTGATGGGGAGCTCTAGCAATTCACCGCTCTTACCAGAGAGCTCCTTGCTAAGTACGGTTTCCATCGTACCTTCCCCCTCAGGTCCAAAGAGCTTGGCCTCCAGCTTGTTGGGAGGCAGGCCTTCGGGGTCCGTGAACTTGATGGTGAAGGTGGTGCTGGACAGTCTGTTCATCTCCTTCCCGAGACCGCCGACCTCGAGGACGGGGATACCGTTGTTGGTGTGAACGACACCGGTCCATGTGGCCTGGGCTCCGTCCCTGTCAACGGCCGTGGCCTTGAACTCCCAGGTCCTGGACCTCTCGAACGATGGCAGTTCGAACGACAGCAGGCTCGACCGGTCCGAGGTCAAAACCACCTCGTTCGATCGGATGGTATCCCCCATGGAGCTTACCGTCGTTGCCTGGACGGTGAGGTTACCGTCAGGTGTGTCGGGGTCCCACCATGAAAGGGACAATGTTGCGTTCGAACCCCTCATGATCTCATTGGAGGCGAAGTACCCTACCAGCTCCGGTTGGAAGTTCTGGACCTTGAACGCACCGTAGAGCAGCTCATCATCAAAGCTCCCGTGCTCATCGGTGTATCTGGCGATGACCGTGTAGAACCCCAAAGAGGCGTTCCATTCAGGAACGAAAGAGAAGTTCGCCCTGAGCGATGCCCTGCTGTCAATGATGTAGGAAAGGTTCGGCCGTAGCTCGTTCCCGTAAGGGTCCTTCAACCTGATGTCTAACCGGTCGGTCCCGATCCCTCCATCCTCGTCCATGATGAGGGCTGTGATGTTGACTGGTTCGGTCCTTCTTACCTCTGATGCTCCTATCTCCAATAGGACCTGGGGCAATCTGTTGACCGAGATGGACCTTGTCTCCTCGTTGTTGTAGGGGTCCATCTCCCAGACAGCCCCGTCGGAGTTGAGAACGACCTTGAACTCATGGGGCCCGAGTATCAGGGGTTCATCCTTGTAAGATAAATTGATGTACTTCAGCTCGTTCGAAGAGAGCGAGATATCGTAGGTTTCGAGCTTCAAGCCGTCCATATACAGCTCGACCTTGCCTCCCGCGGCTATGTTCCCTTTTCCCTTGTTGTAAAGTGCTATCGAAAGATGTGGAATGCCCTTTTCAACAAAGGTCGAGATAGGCTCCTTGTCCTCCGGGAAGCCCATGTCCGCCCTCTCGTTGAGGTAGGGTGCGCATTTTGGGTCGCCCAGGACCGTATCCATCCATGAACCGAACTCGGAGCCCATCCAGTATGCTTCGGCAAGATTGTAGCTGGAATAGTAGGCGGGGAACAGTATGTCAGCGTGGGATATTGCGGAGAGGAACGGTTCGTAGACATACCCCTTCACTCCGGTGACGCCGTCCCTTATCAGGTCAGCGACAAGTGACTGCCCGTACCATGTCCCGTATGCCATGGACCTGCCGCCGGTCGAAACGCAGGTCTCCGCAAT
>JBFYMY010000099.1:0-5507 GCA_041304645.1 Thermoplasmatales archaeon | reverse complement strand
CCACAGCTGTAGCTCCCTTATGCCGGGGTTGTCGATGATCAATGCCCCCGACCTGAGGAGGTACAGCTCCCTTGATGTCGTTGTGTGCCTGCCCTTGTCCATATTTCCGACGGAAGAGGTCCTGATCCTCTCCTCTCCAAGGAGTCTGTTTATCAACGTTGATTTGCCGGAGCCAGAGGACCCAAGAAGGCAGACGGTCCTTCCGGGAGAAAGTTGTTTTTCGACATCATCCACCCCTGTACCGTCCAATGCGCTTAGCATTAGGACAGGGACGCTGCCTGCAATATCGAGAACGGAACTCAGCATGGTATCAGGGTCCTCCGGGATATCGCATTTGTTAAGGAGTATCACCCCCTCCGCTCCCGATGCGGAGATGAGGACAAGGTAACGTTCCAATCTCCTCAGGTTGAAATCGTTGTCCATGCCCATCATGACGAAGATCGTGTCGATGTTCGCGGCAACGAGCTGTTCGGTAGTAGTCCTTCCCGGAGCCTTCCTGGAGATCTTGGTCCTTCTGGGGAGGACCATGACGATGGAAGTGGTATCCTGAACCTCTTTGAGGACCACCCAATCGCCGACGACGGGAGGACCCTCAGGGCGGACCCGGAGCTTCCCGGTGGTGTTAGCGGTAAGCTCTCCTTGTTCTGTCATTATTATGGACCGCTTCCCGTCCGAGCTCATCACCCTACCGAGGAAGGCGTCATCGAGTGAGATCGAAGTAAAATATTCAAGTATGGCCTCATTCAGCCCATAATCCCGGAGTGACATGGAAATTCGGTATGGTCAGGACCGAATTAAAATCCTACCCTTCCCCTTATCGGTCAAGGCGATACGATTATTAGACGATATTAGGCATAATATGATATAATCCATGAGCGGATGTTCCGCGTCAGAGGATGCTCGGTTTTTATTGGAATACTTTTCTTAATACTTTTTTTTTTTATTTCATATTTGAACGATATTTAAGGATACTCGAAAGGTTTAATATAATATGGCGTGAGTTTTGGTGTGATCATAGACAAGCGATGATGGCAAGTTTTTTTCAAAATGGGGTCCGATCGGGTTCATAGGGGGTAATCTCTGGAGGTTTAATTATGGATATCCATAAGTCCGGAAATTCAAAGGCCCCTATCTATACTAAGAAAGTGGTCTGGACCGCTTTGCTACAATCGCTTCGTCGTCTGGACCCCACTATCCAGATCAGAAACCCAGTCATGTTCACGGTCGAAATAGGGTCCATTGTAACTACAATAATATTTTTTATGACACTTGTTCAGGGTAGGAACATTTTCTTTTCTGGTTCAATATCGTTCTGGCTTTGGTTGACTCTAATTTTCGCCAACTTCTCGGAATCGATTGCTGAAGGCCGAGGCAAAGCCCAGGCGGAATCCCTCAGGAATTTGAAGACAGGGAAGCAGGTCAAGAAGATAGGGGGGGGATGGATACCAGAAAATGGAAAACCGGATGAGGGATCTCTTACAGAGGTCGTCGGTGACGGGATCAGGTCCGGAGACCTCTACTTTGTTAAAGAGGGCGATATTATCCCGATGGATGGAGAGGTGGTTTTGGGAGCTGCATCGGTGGATGAGAGTGCAATCACAGGTGAGAGCGCTCCAGTCATACGGGAATCGGGTGGGGACAGGAGCGCTGTAACGGGTGGAACTAATTTACAATCGGATTGGCTGGTCATCAGGGCAACGGCCGATCCAGGATCGGGTTTCATTGATCGGATGATAGGTTTGATCGAAGGGGCCAAGAGGAAGAAGACACCGAACGAGATAGCCTTGAACACCCTCCTCATAGGCCTCACGATAATCTTCATCATCGTATGCGGAACCCTCTACTTCATCTCCGGATTCAGTTCAAGGACATCGGGTAGGGGAGAAGAGGTCAGTTTAACGGTACTCATCGCACTCTTTGTCTGTCTGGCCCCCACTACCATAAGTGGTCTTCTGAGCGCCATCGGGATAGCCGGAATGGACCGGTTGATGAAGAAGAACGTCGTCGCTTTCTCAGGCCAGGCGATTGAAGCTGCCGGGGATGTGGATGTCCTATTACTGGACAAGACCGGGACCATAACCCTGGGCAACAGGCATGCCGTGGAGCTCGTTCCAGTGGATGGAACGAATGAGAGGGAACTTGCCAGGGTCGTACAGCTTTCCTCCATCGCCGATGAGACCCCCGAAGGAAGGAGCATCGTTGTCCTGGCAAAGAACAAGTATGGCCTTAGAGGGATCGATCTGAAAAAAGCAGGGGAGTCCAACAGATCGGACGAGACCACGGGACCGACGGGCCAGAGACCTGCCTTCATACCCTTCACAGCCCAGACGAAGATGAGTGGTGTGGATATCGGTCCCTCGAAGTACAGGAAGGGATCAGCGGACGCGATGTTCAAATTGATTGCATCCTCAGGTTACGATGTGTCCACTCAATTACAGGGCACGGTTCTTCGTATCTCCAGATCTGGAGGGACGCCCCTAGTCGTTACAGAGAATGGAAAACCCCTCGGAGTGGTCCATCTCAAGGACATCGTAAAGGGCGGGATGAAGGAGAAGTTCCAGCAGATGAGGAAGATGGGTATAAAGACCGTCATGATAACAGGGGACAACCATGTAACGGCAGCATCCATTGCCGTCGAGGCTGGAGTGGACAGTTTCCTTGCTGAGGCCAAGCCAGAGACTAAACTGGCCCTCATCAGGGAATACCAGAGTGAAGGATTGACGGTCGCTATGATGGGGGACGGTACGAACGATGCTCCTGCCTTGGCGCAGGCCGATGTCGCCGTGGCTATGAACACCGGCACCCAACCCGCAAGGGAAGCTTCAAATATGGTAGACCTGGACAGCAATCCCAGCAAGCTCATTGAGATAGTTACGACGGGAAAGCAGCTGCTCATGACCAGGGGGGCCTTGACCACGTTCAGCATCACCAATGATATCGCAAAATACTTTGTCATCCTCCCGGCGGCGTTCAGTTCGACCTATCCAATTTTCGGGGACATTGACTTCATGCAACTGCAATTCCCCATAATCAGTGCCGTGGTGTTCAACGCTCTCATCATCATCGCATTGATCCCCTTGGCTTTAAAAGGTGTAAAATATACCCCGATGACAGCCCAGCAGGCCCTGCGGAAGAACCTTCTGATCTATGGCCTGGGCGGGATAGTGGTACCTTTCATAGGTATCAAATTGATAGACCTCGTGATCTATATGCTATCGTTCGGTTTGGCCGGTCATTGAGCTGGTGTAGGAATGAAGGAGAACGGTCCAGGAAGGAAGGGTATCAGGGATGGATCCAACTTCAGTGCAAGGACGGAATTGATCGTGAAAGCCGATAAGGAACCTCCTCCCGGTCTGGGCCGGGATGATGGAAAAGGGCTCAAGACCTTTGACCAAGGTGACATCGAGGTGGGTGGTTCAGGCCGTAAAGCCTTCCATGCGTTCGTTTCATCACTTAAATATATCATCGTTGCGACATTGATATTGGGTTTGCTCTATCCATTGGCAGTATGGGTTCCGTCGCAGGTCCTTTTCGAGCATAAGGCGAACGGATCACCCATCATCTTCAATGGGACGACGATCGGGTCCGAGCTCATCGGTCAGGAGTTCGAAAGCCCTGGATATTTCTGGTCAAGGCCTTCTGCTACAGGGGAGTTCCCTTACAACGCACTTTGGTCTAGCGGTTCCAACCTTGGACCATCAAACGAGAACCTAACAAAGGACATAAATGAAAGACTGGATGAACTGCAAAACTCCACTTCCGACAATGTCTCGTTGGTCCCAGTGGACCTTGTAACGGCCTCGGGTTCAGGGCTGGACCCTCACATAAGCTACGCTTCCGCGATATACCAGGTCCCTAGGGTGGCACTTGCCAGGAACACGACTAACGCCTCGGTGCTAGAGATCGTCAACTTGAACACGGAACGAACCCCACAAGGGGACAAGATGGTCAACGTCCTGATGACAAATATCGGACTCGACAGGTCCAAACTCCCATCCAGACCTTCAGGTCCCGACGCTCCGATTAAAGCTCAGGAGGTCGAGGATGGGCAGATATCGGGTTTTTCGGGTAGGGACCTGGGTTTCGTACTTGTTTTCATCATGGCATTGGTCGTCATGACGATCCCATTCATCGTTGCGTTCAATAGGACCTATTCGGACCAGAAGAGGTCTGAAGGGTCCGAGGGAACGAGCGAGTCCCATTTCGAAGAGGATGATGAAAAGAAGAAGTTGTCCAGATCATTGCGCCCCCTCCTAGGCCTACCCGAGCAAATAATCAAGTTTTTGGGCATTGACGGCAGACGGGACATGGATTGGAAGGAATATGCCGTGTGCATCGGTTTCTTCAACCTCATAGGATTCATTGTCCTGTTCCTATTGCTTCTGTTCCAGAATGCGTTACCGTACAATCCATTTGATGCTCCCGGAATGTCGATACCCGGGGCCTTCAATTCGGCTATAAGTTTCGTATCAAATACTAATTGGCAATGGTACCGAGGTGAGACCCAGGTCAGCCCTTTAGTCCAGATGCTGGGTCTGACGGTCCAGAACTTTCTCTCTGCCGCATCGGGTATCGTGGTCCTTATCGCGTTGGCACGGGCCATAGCAAGGAAGAACATGAGAACGATCGGCAACTTCTGGTCCGATGTCACAAGGGCTATAGTCATACTTCTGATATCTTCGTTCATTCTTTCGATATTCCTGGTCTCCCAAGGGTGTCCTCAGACCTTATCGACCAGCATCGATGGACAGATGCTGGACCCGTCCGCCTACAATGGTAACACAACAGTCCAACAGATCCCATTGGGCCCCATAGCTTCCCAAGAGGCGATCAAGATTATAGGGACCAACGGTGGGGGGTATTTCAATGCCAATTCCGCTCATCCCTTTGAGAACCCAACCCCCTTGAGCAATATAATGGAGATAGCAATGATCCTTACGATCCCAATCTCCCTCTGTTTCCTCTATGGGAGGATCGTAAAGGATAGGAGACAGGGAATAGCGCTGCTGGTCACTATGGTCTTACTTTTCGTTCCTTTCTTCATGGCGACCACAGCCTATGAATCGCGGGGGAACGAGGCAATTGAGGAAGCCCTCCCATTGGACGGTTCGCGGAGTGGGGACAGGCCAGGGGGGAACATGGAAGGGAAGGAGGTCCGTTTCGGGATAGTCCCCACTAGCCTGTTCGCCATAAGCACAACGTCCGTATCCTGCGGAGCTGTGAATTCCATGCACGATTCGTTCATGCCCATATCAGGTATGTTCCCGCTCTTCATGATGCTTACCGGCGAGGTTGTGTTCGGCGGGGTGGGATCAGGGCTCTATGGGATGCTGGTGTTCGTTCTGATAGCCATATTCATCGCAGGTCTGATGATAGGGAAGATGCCGGAATATATGGGAAAGAAGATCGGTTCCCTCGAGATGAGGCTCTGCATTGCGATTATACTTGCTCCCCTTGCTCTGATATTGATAGGGTCCACATTGGCGCTTTCGACCGATGCAGGCAGG
>JBFYMY010000098.1:0-5459 GCA_041304645.1 Thermoplasmatales archaeon | reverse complement strand
TCAATTACGAACAAAAGACCCCATACGGGTACATCGATTACATACCCCCCGGTGAAAAGAAGGCCAGGGAGAAGGTCGAATGGGATATGATGACCAAGGCGCTGGTCCTATCGAAGGTGTCCGAGATAAGGGAGGCTGAAAGGCTGGGAGAGGCCCATAGGAACCACAACCGTGAGGGGAAGTGCCTGAACTGCTCCCGGCGTTCAGTGTGCCCAGAACGATTGGTATAGGCTTCCTTTGTGAGCATTTGGAACGGTCCAGCGACAATGCCGGACCGTTCGAACCATTGCCCTGACTGGACTGGTGTATCGTTTCAAGGTATCCTGTTGCGCCGGCCTGGCCTCTTCTTGTGGACGTTCGCGCCCACTGAAGGCCTCACTTTCTCGGCGCCCTTGCCCTTGCAGAGAAGGCCCCTGCGCCTCTTGCCGGCGGCAGTAAGGCCTCTGAAGACACGCCTTGTATGCTGTCTTCCCTGTATCCAGTTAAGGTTCGGATCGTTCATGATGACGGGGTGATGGGGGTCTATGAGGATTATCTCATAGAACCTGTGCTTGCCGTCCTCGCCTACGAAGTAGGAATTCAACACCTCCATGTTGGGATAGCGCTTGGCGACCCTCTCCTCGGCTATCCTCTGGAGGTTCTTGTTGACCCTCATCTTGATAATACCCCTTCGCCTGGCCCTCCGCCCTTTCCTTATGGCGCGCTTCCTGAAGCTGCCGGTCCTGACCTTGGCACGGACTATGGCAAAACCCTGCTTGGCCTTGTAACCGAGCATCCTGGCGCGGTCGAGCCTGAGGGGCCGAAGGACACGAACGAAGCTCTCTTCCTGCCTCCATTCGATGAGCCTCTGGCGGTTGATCTCCTTCACTTCACCATCATAAGGCCTCTTCCAGGCCTCACCTATGTATGTATAGACGCTCTTCGACATTCCCTGTCACTTCCTTGGGATTCACCCCCTGTCAGGGGCACATCTCCCGGTCTTCCGACGCACGGACGGACTTTGGGCCCTTATTGCGCGGGAGAGGGTCCAAGATAGAGCGGCTATTTATTATTAACTGAATAGTTTCGGCCCTCCTTCGCCCACCTCTCTCCCTCTATGTTTTCTTTTATATTGGATCCGATAATCGTGGTCTGGTGATAACCATGGAAGTTGTATCTATCATAGATGTCGGACCATTGAACGTCGTCGGGACAAGAAGGACTGGAGCATACCAGGATGTGGCTAAGGTCCTTCCAGAACTCTTCATGCACGTGTCCTCCAACGGGATGCAGATGACTGGACCACCTATCTATCTCTGTCACGAGCTGACCATGGAAGAGGTCGAGAGGGCAATGAGGGAGAACGATGCCGACCTCGAGGTGGCGATACCCGTTACCGGTAAGATAGTGGAGAAGGGAGATATCAAGGCCTACAAGATACCTGGCGGGAAGATGGCGAAGATAGTGCACAAGGGTCCCTACGACAGGGTAGGGGAGACCTACGGCCGCCTTTTCGAATGGATGGGCAGGACCGGAAAGGCTCCTAGGGGCCCTTTCAGGGAGATCTATCTCAACGACCCGACCAAGGTGACACCGGAAGAGATATTGACCGAGATCAACGTCCCTATCTGAGCTAGCAAAAAGGTTCGGAAGTGATCCCATGACCGAGGAACTTATCGCATGCTGCGGCCTCTATTGCGGGGACTGCCACGGCCACAAGGGGATGGTGGCCGATCTTGCCAGGGACCTAAGGAAGGAGTTGAGAGAGAGCAACTACAGGGACTTCGCCCTCTTTGCGGGGGAGAAGGGATTCAACAAGGCGCTGAAGGATTATGACACCTGCTATGAGGTTCTTGGGGCGATGGTGAAGTTCAGGTGCCATAAAGGATGCAGGAATGGCGGAGGTCCACCGTTCTGCAAGATGAGGAAATGCTGCACAGCGAAAGGATTGGAAGGCTGCTGGGAATGTGATGAGTTCGAGGAATGCAAGAAGCTCGACTTCCTCAAACCCGTCCATGGCGATGCCCATTTGAAGAACCTGAGAGCCTTGAATAAGAAGGGGAAGGAGGCGTTCATTGCCGGGAAGAGGGAGTGGTGACACCATCCAATTGCTTTCCGTAGATGTCCCAAAATGACCACCCTTACACCTTTCGCCATCCATGATCGGTGATGATCCTGCGAGGTCCATCAAATGACGGACAATGACCCCTGGTCATACTATCGCATGCCCCTTCGCAAAACAATTAATACAATAACACCTGAACTGGAACAGTTCCATAGGTGTTGGGATGCTCGAGAAGCTGAACCTTGGAAGTGATAGGAAGTCGTCCGAATACAAGGATGAGATGGAGCAGTTGAAGCTCGTCGTCGGGGTCCTCCACCGCGATGTGAAGGAGCTGAGGATACCCGTCATCATCGTCTTCGAGGGTTGGGACGCGGCGGGCAAATCGACCACCATCAACAGCCTTCTCCTCTCCATGGACCCCAGGAACTACAATGTTTATCCGATAGGACCCCAAACGGAGGACGAGAACGCGAGACCGTTCCTATGGAGGTTCTGGCTCAGGACCCCGGAGAGGGGCAGGTTCGCCATATTCGACAGGTCATGGTACAGCAGGGTCTCTGAGGACAGGGTCAACGATGTTGTCAAGAAGGGTGTCTGGAACAGAGCATACGACGAGATAAACTGCTTCGAGAGGCAGCTGTTCGACGACGGCAACGTGATCATAAAGTTCTTCCTGCACATCTCCAAAGTGGAGCAGAGGAAGCGCTTGAAAAAGCTCCAGAACGAGACTTCCAGCCCATGGAGCTACCTGCCCCTTCACTGGTACCATCACAAACAGTATGACAAGTACTACGAAGCCTATGAGGAGATGTTCAAGAGGACGAACACGCCCTGGGCGCCTTGGACGTTGGTACCATCCCACGATGCCGGTCTAGCCACTCTCACGGTGATGAGGACCGTAAAAGAAGCTCTGGAGAGGCGGAGGTGGGAGGTCCTGGACCCTCTTTTCCATAAGACCCCCTCCGTCCCTGAGAACGGGGTGAGGAAGGAGAAGGTTCCCCCCATCCTTTCAAAAGTGGACCTGAAGAAGGACATGAACGGCAATAACTACGAGAATCAGCTAGAGAAGCTCCAGATGCGCCTCAGGGAGCTCAACGCTGAGGTCTTCAGGGACAAGGTACCCGTCGTCATCGTCTATTCAGGCTGGGACGCGGCGGGCAAGGGTGGTAACATTAAAAGGCTGGTCGAGAAGCTCGACCCCAGGGGATACAAGGTAATTCCGATAATAGTCCCCACTGAGGAGGAGAAGGACCATCACTATCTCTGGAGGTTCTGGAGGGAGCTGCCTCAGGCGGGAAGGATTGCGGTCTTCGACCGGTCCTGGTACGGAAGGGTGATGGTCGAGAGGGTCGAGGGTTTCTGCACCGAGGCGGAATGGAGGCGGGCCTACAGGGAGATAAACGAGATGGAGGAGGAATGGGCCAACAACGGGACCGTGCTCGTCAAGTTCTTCCTTCACATAGATAAGGAGACCCAGAAGGAACGGTTCAATGAGAGGATGAACAACCCTTACAAGAACTGGAAGATCACGGAGGAGGACTTCAGGAACAGGGCCAAGTGGGACCAGTACTATGAGGCGATAGAGGAGATGCTCTACCGGACCAATACGAAAAGCGCCCCGTGGACCGTCCTCGAGTCCAATTCCAAGCAGTATTCGAGGATCAAGGCATTGAGGACTGTCGTGGAAGCCATAGAGAACAGAAAGCACTGATCAGCAGCCAACCTCTGGTACCCACTCCACCTTGAGCTTCCTTTTGAACACCCTCTCGAACAGGTCCTTCTTCTTGGAAATGCTGAGGACCTCCTCCGAGCTGTCGCCGGCAGTCCGGCATTTTATGGCGATCATATTAGGTCCGGTCATCACTTCCAGGTGCTTGATGATTGACCCATGGGATGCGTCCAATGCATCGGCCACCCTGAGCAGGGCCGAGAGCTTCATGACATTCAACCTATCGGTGGGCGATAACGCTTGGTAACTGTAATGGTCCTTCTTTGGCAGGGAGTTATGGTACCTGACCGTATTTGCCACGATGGCCTTCTCATCCGATGAGAAAGGAAGCGACCTATCGTTCAGGACCATGTCCATGGACCTCTGGTGATGGCCCGGCCCTGGCAAGGACCAGCCGATATCATGGAGCAGGGCCGCACAGGCCAGTAACAACCTTTCCTCCTCTCCCATGCTGTGGACCGGCAAGAGCTTATCGAACAATGAGAACGAAAGGTCCAGAACGCTCTCGGTATGCCTGTCAGGCCCAAGGTATCTCTGGGATGCTTCACGGACCAGATCGAACCTTGACAGAGCCCCCATCTCTTGGAACCGGGATGCCTCATCATTAAGGTGGTCTATCGACCTGCCGGCGATGAACTGCTGGGCAAAGAGCTCGGGGAGCCCCTGCTTCCTGACAGCTTCAGCTGTTGCGGCCACATCGTAAGGTACCCGGACCAGTTCTATGTGAAAGGGCTCGAGCGTAATGACGGCAAATGATGCCCTGGGGTCCCCATCACCGGGCCTGCCGACGCTCCCCGGATTGAGATATGTCCTGCTGTCCATCTCCTTGATGACGGGGGTGTGTGTATGACCAGAGATAAGGACGTCGGCGGAGGAACCTTCGAGGTATCCCCTGACCAGCTCAGGGTCCATGTCCGGGTCCAGCTTCTCCTCGTCCGATGCGGGGCTCCCGTGGACGATGAGGAGACGTTTGTCCCCTATCATCAATACCATTTCCTTCCCCAGCGAACGAAGGTACTTGATGGATGATTTGGAGAGAACGCTCTTCGTGAAACGTTTGGACAACTTCCCAGGGTCCTTCAGACCCTTCCATTTGCCTGCATCGGTCGACAGGACCTCCCTATCGTAGTTCCCTGTTATCGAAAGGACCTCGCTTTCGATGAAAGTTCCGACAACTTCCTCGGGGGAGGGACCAAGCCCCACGATGTCCCCTCCGCAGACCCAAAGCTTGACCCCTTTTCCCTTCGGGTCAGACATCACGGCCCTTAAGGCCTCTGAATTGCCGTGGACATCCGATATCACGCCTATCCTGTTGAACGAAGGCGCTGGGAAGTATATGGCATCCATGAACCTTGCTTTCAGGGTCCGAAGGACGGACCTCATCGTCCTTCCGTTCCAGAAACCTACCAGCTCCGTGTAGAGGGTGTGCCTTCTTGCGCGTATGTAGGAAACGAACCTCTCCAGGTCGATCATTACCTGGTCGGCCGGACCCTCGAACGGACCCCGCGTTGCGATGAACGATGGTACCAGTTCCGACCATACATCGCAGTCATGCATTTCCCCCAGCAGGTCCTGTACCTTTTTTAACGCTCCAATGGCCTTCTTCAATCTCCCTCTGAAAAGGGGTGCGAATATCTCGAGGGTGTAGCGGAGCTTCTTCACTGCTATCCTCATACGGTGATGCTC
>JBFYMY010000097.1:0-7199 GCA_041304645.1 Thermoplasmatales archaeon | reverse complement strand
CAGTGAGAACGGGACCGTTGTGGGCGACAGGGGCGGAAAGAGGGCCATAGTGGAGCTCGTCCGTATGACCAAACAGCCAGTAGTGCTGATTGTGAACGACCTCTACGGGCTGACGAGCGGGACCGGCGCCTCTTTGAACCAGAGCTGTCTGAAGGTTAAGTTCAGGAAGGTGTCGAGCGCTTCCATAGCAAAGAGGCTGAGGTACATCTGCAGCAGAGAGAAGGTCGCCTACGATGACGACCTCATGACAGCGCTCTCGGAAAGGGCAGATGGCGATATGAGGTCCGCGGTCTCCGACCTCCAGCTCCTGTGCGCTGGAAAGACGAGGATAGGGCTGAAGGATGCCGATGTGCTCGGGTTCCGGGATGTCAGGGGAAGCATATTCGAGGCCCTTGATAAGGTCTTCAGGGCATCTTCCCTCAAGGCCGCCAATAAGGGAATGGAGTCAGTGGACGAGGATATCGGTTCGCTCATCCTCTGGATGTCCGAGAACGTCGATGTTGCGATGTCACATCCCGAGGACATCGACAGGGCCATGCAGCTGCTCTCAAGGGCCGATATCTACCTGGGAAGGGTCCGAAGGAACCAGGACTTCGGTCTTTGGAACTATGCAAGGAAACTGATGGCAGCCCTCTCTTTGGCCCGTAAACACCCTCACAGCTTCAAGGAGCGCTATAGGTTCCCATCCTACCTGCGCTCCATGTCCAGGACCAAGGAGTCAAGGAGCGCCATGAGAGAGACCTCTCTCCGCATCGGAAGGTTCCTCCACACATCGTCCAGGACCGTGATGGATGACCCGATATGGAGGCTGGCCCTTCTCTGCGAGAGGGACCATGAGCTCGCCTCCTACCTTGTTGCCCAGGCAGACCTTGAGGCCCACCATCTCAAGGTCCTGACAGGTGGTAGGATGAAGGCCGCCGATATGGACGATATCATGGAGGGCGCCAAGGCCCTGTCCGCTCTTGGTTCCAGACCAAAAGGCATAGAGTTCGATTTCCCCGCTGAAGAGGACCCTGATGAAGATACCGTCGATGATGCAGCCCCAATACCCAATGTCAAAGAGGTCAAGGCGCAGGAAAAGGGGCCGAGGCAGTCGGGCATATTCGATTTCTAGAGGACCTCAAAGCTCAAGGTCGCCTGCCGAGGGCGGGGGGACACCCTGGTCCTTTTTGACCGGCGGTTTGCGTGAGGTCCTCTTGAAAAGGCCGAACCCCTCCTTTTCAACAGGTTCCGTCGATACCTTTCTTGAGCGGACCCTGTCCTTCCGGGCCTCCTTCCTCATGTTCCTCATGGCACGCCAGGCGGTCTTCTTCTCCTTGTAGGAGCCCTCCCTTTTGTCGTCCGGGAGCTTATTGAACCTCTTGTTCCACTTTCGTTTGTTCAATGTCGACAGGAGGACAACCCCCACCACTATCAGGCCCAGTACGACCACGACCTTAAGGATGCTGAACGCTAAAGATGTGATATCTATAGGGACCTTAGTGATCTGGAGCTTGAGCACCTTTGTGGTCGAGATGTTGAGCTCGGGGGAATAGCCAATGGTCACGAACACCTCTATGTCCTGATTGATGCGGTTCTCCTTATCCCAGTATATCTCCCTGGACAGGTTCAATGAGTTGGATAATGAGGTGAGCTTCTCGTTGGGGATTATCAGCTTGTTGACTATGATCTGCGTGTAGATCTTGGTCCAGGGGGCCATGAACGCATCCTTGTACTCCAGTATGACGTTCTGCCGCGTGATGCGCACATCATGGATGGAGAGCGAGTTCGAATCGAAGCTGAAGCCCGAATCCAGCGAACTGGACCCGAACTTGAGTGTGGCGCCGCCGTTGCATCTTGCCTGGATGTAGAGCGATATGACCGAACCGGGGTCTATGGTCGTATCGTTGCCGGGCGGGAACGCTGCGCGGGCTATCACTAAGGTGTCCTGCCCGGAATTGATCCTAGCCCCGGTGACCGATGCCTGCAGGAGGACCGAATCGTCCCTCATCAGCTGGAAGATGAAATCGGACGATACCGACCTCTCGGAATTGGTACACCATACTCCGACCTCCATCTGGCCCCCGAGATTGATCCTCTGGCGGACAGGCTGGCTGTACCAGGTTCCTACGGGTTTCCAGTATGTATGTCCTAGGGGTATGATGCCGAATCCGAGCAATCCGTCCCTCACGAACCCGTCCGGGACGGTCACTGCCTGGAACTCGTCAGTGACCTGCGACCTGAGCGGTTCGAGCGACATCCCCTCCATCATGAACAGCTTCATCGGATTGAGCTGGGGGGGTGCTACTTGGGCGTTGCTGCCAGCCGGAAGGAGGATGGCCCCAAGGGTGAGGAGGGATGTGAGCATGAGTGCCGATGCTAACCTGTACACGAGAACGTCCTTCATATACGACACCCTTGAACTTGCTTTCGGCCTGCTGGTGTTCATACGGCCTACAAGGAACAAAAGGTGCTCGTCCGATATAACCTTTGTTGAAGGCAGGTGGCTGCTAGAGCCGCGGGCCCATCCCTCGAGAAGATAATTATATCCGCTGAACTTAGACCCCCTTATGGTCCATCCCAACAGGAGGCGGTATGTGGTGGTCCATATCCTATCCCCAAGCGATATGGGGAAGGGCCTTCTCATCAAGCTGATAAGGGACAGGACCAGGTCCCTCCCGGAGGAGAGGTTCCTGGAGGTCAAACCATGGCTCGTCTATTTCGAGAGGGGTTGGGCCATAGTCCGGACGGGCCACCGGGGCTCTGACGAACTATTGAGGATCCTTGGCGCCATCGACGGCACTACGCTCAAGGAGGGCGCTTTCAGGCTCAGGGTGGTCGGTATCTCCGGCACGCTCCGTGCCGCCTTCCTCAAGCATGTTCCAGGACCTGCCAGAGAGGGGCTTACCTACAAAAAGGATGAGGACGGCCCCAAGGCAGGGTCCAAGAGGTCGAACACAACCCCATAAATATTTAAGATATCAAGAACCTCGCCCCCCGCTGAAATAGAACATGGAAGGGGCCAGGGCCATAAGCGGGCCGCCCCGTAAAGAGGGATCCTAATGCAGCCGGGAAACATGGCATACGACAGGGCAATAACGGTGTTCTCTCCGGACGGCAGGCTGTTCCAGGTGGAATATGCCAGGGAGGCCGTCAAGAGGGGGACCACAACCGTTGGACTGAAGTTCAAGGACGGGGCCATACTGATAATAGACAAGAGGATAACGAGCCCCCTCATAGAGCCCAGCTCCATAGAGAAGATATTCAAGATCGACGAGTACATCGGATGTGCGACCTCGGGTCTGGTCGCTGATGCCAGGGTCCTTGTGGACAGAGCAAGGGTCGAGGCACAGATAAACAAGATCACCTACGATGAGAGGATCCCCGTCGATGTCCTTGTAAAGAAGATATGCGACTTCAAGCAGAACTACACCCAGTACGGCGGGGTGAGGCCGTTCGGGACAGCTTTGCTCATAGCCGGGGTCGATGACAAGGGCATCCACCTGTTCGAGACCGACCCCTCCGGGGCGATGATGTCCTACAAGGCGGGCTCTATCGGGTCCGGCAGGACCGTTGTCATGGAGATATTCGAGGAGAAGTTCAAGCCCAACATGACCCAGGAAGAGGCCATAAAGCTGGGACTGGAGGCTTTGATGGGTGCTACGGAAGAAGGAAGCCTGAACACCCTGGCCGTTGAGATAGGCCTCGTGAAGAAGAAGGAGCCGTTCCAGAAGCTCGACCCGAAGAAGGTCGTCAAGCTGGTAGGTGACCTGAAGAAGTGATACCAAAAGTGGGGGGTTTGCATGGTCTCCCTTGATAAGGCTGTGATCGCGCAACTGGAGAAGATGGGGGAAACGTTCGAGATATTCGTGGACCCCGACCTGGCCCAGAAGTACCGTGAGGGTGAGAAGGATATCGAGCTCGGGAGCATTCTGGCTGTGGAGATGGTCTTCAAGGACGCCCATAAGGGAGAACGGGTCCTTTCGGAGACGCTCCACAAGGTCCTTGGGACCATGGACCAGATGGAAGCGGCCAGGATAGTCCTTGAAAAAGGGGACATTCAGCTCACTACCGAACAGCGGAAGCGCATGCAGGAGGAGAAGCGCAAACAGGTCATTGGGCTCATAGTCAGGAACTGCATAAACCCGGTCACCAAGACGCCCCACCCCCCGATGCGGATAGAAATGGCAATAGAGGAGGCCAGGGTCAACATAGACCCGTTCAAGAGCGCTGAATCCCAGGTCCAGGACATCATCAAGGAGCTCAGGCCTCTCATACCCATAAGGATGGAGATGACCCAGATAGCCATCAAGGTGAACGGGTCCCATTACGGAAAGCTCATAGGTGAGTGCCGGTCGTTCGGCAAGGTGCTGCGGGACGAATGGACCAAAGGCGGTGAGTGGGTATGCCTTGTGGAGATACCCGCCGGGCTCCAGATAGAGTTCTACGACATGCTGAACAAGAGGACCCATGGAGAGGTCGAAACGAAGATCCTGAACCGTTGAGGCGGGTCCTGCCGGGTGGGAACATATTTATATAGATTCCTTTTTAGGGTCCTTCCCGATACGGGCAGGTCCCGACAGGGAGGGGCAATCATGTCACGAAGGACAAAGAAGGTCGGATCGTCCGGAAGGTACGGACCGAGGTACGGCCTAAGCGTCAAGAAGCAGATGAAAGC
Organism: Thermoplasmatales archaeon; assembly: GCA_041304645.1. Lineage (GTDB taxonomy): Archaea > Thermoplasmatota > Penumbrarchaeia > Penumbrarchaeales > Penumbrarchaeaceae > JALOTP01. The sequence continues at coordinate 2,542 of JBFYMY010000097.1, read as the reverse complement.
GGTCGAGAAGAACAAAGGCGCCAAGTACGCTTGCCCCAGATGCTCGAAGGTCAACGTGAAGAGGGTCGCATCCGGTATATGGGAATGCAGGTCCTGCGACCTCAAGTTCACCGGCGGCGCGTACCAGCCCGTGACCGGCAAGTTCAAGCTCATAGAGAACCGCCTGGGAAGTGTATGATATGTACCGTTGCGGAAGGTGCGGGGAGAAACTTGCATCCGAGTTCAGCCCCATAGGCATACAGTGCAGCAAGTGCGGTTTCAAAGTGTTCTACAAGGAGAGGCCCAACAGGAAGAAGGTCCTGAAGGCCGTCTGAGGTAGGACCTTGAGCTGCCTCGGTGTGATCGCTGAGCTGCCCCTGGAAAGGGACGTTCTCCTTAGGGTGCTCGAACCCTTGAGGATAGAAGCGCTGTCTCCGCCCCCTGGTGGGGAGGTCTCGTTCTTAGAAGGGCGGGGCACGCTCGTCCTTGAGCTCAGGTCCGATGAGGCATCCACCGCAAGGGCGATGTGGAACTCCTACATGGGATTGATATCGGCCGCCCTTCGGACCGCGAAATGATACTCGTTCACCACATTTCCATTCCACGTCAAAAACATATATAAGGACCTGTGATATGGTGCCCGAAAAGGTGTTTTGAAATGGCCTATCAGATACCAGTAGAGGTCCAGGAGAAGATAGCCAGGTTCGAGCAGCTCAAGGCCCAGCTCCAGATGGTCGTTGCCCAGAGGGCGGAGATGGCAGCAAGGAAGAGGGAGCTCGAATCGGCCCTGTCCGCTCTCAAGGACGTGAAGAAGGAAGAGGTCTACAGGCGGGTGGGGGAGCTCATGATAAAGGTCAAGGACACCAAGGGATTGGTGACCGAGATGACAGAGGAGCTTGACACCCTCAGCGTCAGGTTGACCTCCATGGAGGGGCAGGAGAAGACCCTCCGTGAGATGTACGAGCGGCTCGGCAAGGAGCTCAATGAGGCGCTCAAGGGGTACAAATGAGCGGAACACCTGCCGTAAGGCCTGTGCCCAGACCCGACGGGTGGGCGTTCGGGAGAGGGATCCTTCCATATCCCAAGGATAGGGCGCTCCTTTGGAACCTGGTATCCGAGATGATCGACGGCAGGGAGGGAGGTGTGATGGTTTATGCCCATCACAACGCCGACCTCGATGCCGTTGCCACCGCGCTCGTTCTTAAGAGGGCATTTCCCTGGGTCAAGCTTGGTGCGTTCAAGAGCATATCCACGCCGGGAAGGAAGCTATTGACGGCCATGAAGGAGGAGATGGCCGTTGACCCGGACCTCACCACTTTCAATCTGGTCGTGATAGTTGATTCCTCCTCGGCCCTCCAGGTATCGGATGGGAACCTCTCGTCATGGCCCCGTCATTGGGTCCTTGACCACCATGCCGAGCATGAGAGGTGGGGAACGGAGCATTACAATGACCCGAACATGGGGGCCTGCGTCGAGATAGCGCTCCAGATGGCCATGATGACCAATTTGCCCTTGGACAGGGAGATGGCGGTTGCGGGCATTGCGGGGATCATAGCCGATACCGGGAAGTTCAGGTTCGCCAGGGCGAGTGACATGTCCGCATGTTCCTTCCTCTTGAACGGTTCCGATGTGAGGATGGAGGACGTTCTTGATGTGATAGAGGGGGAGGAGTACTTCGACGTCTCCAAGAAGATAGCGCAATTGAAAGCGATGAGGAGGGTCCAGTTCCAGAAGGTCGGCGACCAGATAGTTGCGACCTCAAGGGTCACATCCTTCGAGGCGGCGGCCGCAAGGGCGCTACTCGTTGCAGGAGCGGATGTCGTCTTCATTGCTGCTGACAGACCCGACGAGCTCAGGATATCGTCAAGGGCGAAACCCCATATATTGAGACTTGGGGTGCATCTGGGGAACTTCATGGACGAGATAGGGAAGCTCACCGGGAACGAGGGCGGGGGCCATGACGGGGCGGCGGGGTTGAACGGGAAGGGTAATGCGGATAAGATACTCTCGCTGTGCATGAAGAAGATGTCCGAGCTCATAGAGGGCAAGATGGGGGATACCAAGCCCAAGCATGTAGAGGAGATAGAGCCTTTGAATGGGAATGGCGGTCCCGCTTCCAGTTGAGCTCTCCTGCCCTCAGGCCACCCCAATTATCTGTATTGCACTCGATATCCTCTTCATTGCATTCCATGGAGGCGCTTATGAGGGATCAGAACCCCGCGATAGATCAGAGCAAGATAGATTCAGTGAAGGCAATAAGCGTCCAGTGCCCTACATGCTATCATACGTTCAATTCAGCTATGGGCTCGAAGGTGAGATGTCCTTCCTGCGGAACGGAAGGTCAGGTGGGGCTCTGAAGGGATCGGATCATCGTATCTGACCATCTGATCGAGATCATCGGACAGGTTCGGTTCGATCGAGAAAAAATAGTCTAATCGTGATTAGACTAATCGTGAGTAGACAAACACACTGAACGCAAACGTTCCTTGCACGCTGCAAGAACATCTAAGCCAACAAGGTTATTATGTCAATTAGTAGATATCCATACCTAAGGAAAAATGGA
>JBFYMY010000096.1:0-3857 GCA_041304645.1 Thermoplasmatales archaeon | reverse complement strand
AGCGTTTCGTTACCGAACACGATCCTGTACTCGGAGGGATGCAGATCGAACCCGAACTTCCCGTCGGTCCCGGTATAGTTCTCCAGGAATATGGACTGGGGATGGTCTGTTTCGAAAAGTAGCACCATTCCCCGGACCGGAGCCCCGTCCTCGTTCACCAATGTCCCATCCATCCTTGCGGATGCGGGAGGGATGGGATCAAGGAGTATGTCCTTTTGAACCGAAGCGCGGGTGGAAAGGTCCAGTACCTCCTCGTAGGGGAAATATCCTTCCGACCAGCATTCAAGGTTCACGCTCTCCCTTCCGTAGGTCTTGTAGTATCCCGTCCTGTCCGAATGGGCGCTATAGTGGAGAAGTCTGGTGCCCATATCGTCACCGGCGATGATAGGTTCCATCCATGGATAGAGGGGGCCCATCTGGCGAGTCGGACCATCATCGGGATGATAAGAACCTGTGCTGACCTGTCTGAACCTCAATGGTCTCATCGTCAGGGAATCCTTTACATGCCCCTCTATCGTAGTTAAGGGCCTTGTCTGGTATAAGGTCAGGGTGCCCAGATGACCACCGCCCGGTTCGAGGACGAGCTCGGCCTCGTTGTTCCAATGGCCACTGAGGTGCCAATACTGATCGTCACCGACCGGGAACATCATATATTCGGAAGGTTGAGTATAGAACGTCAATGTCCCGGTACTGTCCGAGGCAGCATGGAAATAATGACCGAGCTCGTAGGATATGACCTCCATCAGTACGGATGGAACAGGCTGGCCTTGTTCATCCTTCAGGTCCAAGGTGTATCTGTAGACCGCTTCGGGGAAGGTCCTTCTCTCGAGATCGACCACCAGGTCCGTTCTGGACCCCTGGGTGATGGTAATGTTCCTTAATACCGCGGTCCCAAGGGGATGGGTCACGGATATCGTCGGGTACTTGGTAGCATCGGCCGAGCCGTTGGCATAGCCGTTGTATGCTGACATTCCGTATATGGAGTAGGAATATCCCTCCTCATCCCAGGTGTACCCGTTAATGTTTGCTCCGGGCAGCGGAACACCGGTTACCTCATCCCTTATGAAGAAAGAAAAATCGCCCTGTGGTGTAACGAACGGACCCCCCTCTTCGAGAGTTATGTTCAACTCGGCCGGTGATGAGGCTGGCCCTGCAGGTATCACGAACTCCTTATCCTTATACCCCCAGTACCATGCCCTTACCTTGATGCCTTCGTTCGGGGGTATTCCGAATGACAACCATCCGTCGGGAGTGGCCTGACCGTCTAGGACAAGGTCCGTCCTTTGGTCCCCTTCGTATACCGTCCTTCTGTAATCCACCCTGCAGTAACCCAATGGACCCCCAGAACCGGACCATGTCCTGAGCCGTACCGGTCTTAGCTCAGGTTCAACATCCAACATCACGTCCATGCTCAAAGGTGTCGAATTGATAAGGACGAACGTTTCCAGCTGGTAGCTTACGTTCCAGCGATGGTCAACGGCCCCATACCAGTTCAATGAATGATCCCCTTCGAACAACGACCCCTCGAACCTTTTCTCAACTGGGTCCTCGCTCAGAGGTCTGTTGTCGTAGGACAGGTCCCTCCCTATGGGATTTCCCCTCACGGAACTGTATTGACCTTTCATCGGTTCCGATGTCGTCGAGTTGATGACCCTGAAGGAGAACGGGACCGTGCTCACGAGCTCGGGTCTTATGTAGAGGTCATAGATGTTATCGGTCTTGGAGGGGTCTATGAAGATACCTATCCCGCAAGGGTCGTAACCGGGAAGCGGTTCTATGACCCTCAGAACATAACCATAAGTGGAGTTGGGGGCTTTGAGCATATAGTTACCAGAGCCGTCGGTGTAGGTCTCCTCATCGACGGACCTTCCCATGGAGTCCTGCCCATGGACCTGGACCTTGACACCTGATGCTACCGTCCCGGTGTCGAGCTTACGGACCGTCCCTTTGATGACGTTGATGTATGGGAGGTGCTCAGGGAGCATAAGGTCGAAGAATATCCGTTCATCGGGAGAGATATACCTGTCCAAGCTGAGCATATGGTCCATTGCAGTATCGAAGAGCCTGATACTGCACGGCCCCCAATTGTAATAGCTCACGTTCAAAAGTGCCTGTCCCGATGAGTTCGTAAGGCCTGTCTGCGGGCTTCCGGAGGTCGAATAATATGCCAATAATTCTATGGTCACATGGCTCGCTGGCGTTCCGTTGGGATAGGTGATGTTGAAATGGACCTTCGCCTGGTCCCTTATGGGATCGACCCAAATAATGGGTCCGCTGCCATCTCCGCTCCCCAATAACGAGAGCGGGGCCATCAAAGAGAACATGATCACGAACACCGTCAGAGCTCTTCCTGTCGATAGCAACTCTATTACCCCCGCCCTTCATTGCGGCTCTACCCTCATATATTTTATTGAACCTCATTTCCATATCATTCCCATTATTGAACAATGTAAAAAAAAATCATAAATAATAAGAGCACAATTGCATTAAATGATGACATCAGGGGACCTGGACCGGCTCATCTCCGCTTCGGAGGTCGAGAGATGGTCCTACTGCCCCCTCTCATGGAAGCTCTCACGAGAGATCGATGGTCCTCCTAACCCGGCCCTTTCAGCGGGTATAGAGCATCATAATGCGATAGGCAGGAGGGCAGATGACATCAAGAGGAGACAGATCGGAGCGAAGGACCTCTCGGCTATAACCTGGAGCTACATAGTGTTCTCGTGCTTCCTCATCTTCATGGGCGGCTCCCTCCTCCTCCTTGTAAGGGTCGGTTTCATGGAAGCGGACCTTTGGAGGCTCGTGGTCCTTCTGGTATCGGTCGTACTTATAGGCGCTTCGATAACCTTCTATTTCTTCAAGAGCGTAGCCGGAAGGAGAGAGGGCAGAGAGAAGGTCAGGGCCCTTGTTGTGGATTTCGAAGATAGAAGGAAGAGGCCAAGGAGCATTCCTGTCCTGCTCTACCTGTACGGGATCCTCCTCCTTGTGAACGGGGTCATCCTCCTGCGCCCCTTGGGCCTCGAACCGAGGGATGCCTCCGTTGTTCTGACCATCTCGCTCCTGGTCCTTTACATTCTGCTGCTGTTCACCGCAGTGACCTCCTTCTGGTCAAGGCAGCCCATAATGATGTGGGTCCGGTCCAGATTGGTCGTGGTCATGGTTCTGATGCTCCTGCTCTCGCTCTCAGCGCTCTTCATGTTCCTCTATGAGAGCTTCGACAGGGTGGGGGTATTTCCCTACATACTTCTGGGCCTCTCTCTCCTATGGTTCATACTGGCGGTCTTCTACGACCTTTGGCTGAGAAGGAAGCTCCAGGGAAAGCAGGGGACGCTCCTTGGGGGGCGTGAGGACCTTCCTGTTGCCACGCTAGCACTATTGGCATCCCTCTTCACCGGTTCCCTCTTCGTCCTTGGGGCTGAGGATATCGAACATTATACCGTCCTATCTGCCCTGGTAGCTCTGGTCTGGCTAGGGGGGGCTGCCTATTTCTTCTTCAAGGCCAGCAGCGAGAGGAGGGCCGCCAAGGAAGAGATGGAGAAGCTGGAGCTCCCTCCCAAGGCAGAGATCGTCGCGGTGGACCGGCTGGACGGGAAAAGGGGAAAGGTGCTCACCTCCAGGAGGCATTTCCTTGCGGGCACACCTGACCTCATCATCGAAGAGGAGGGACTTAAGATACCTGTCGAGGTAAAAACGGGAAGGGTCCCGCCCAAACCCCATTTCAGCCATATTATGCAATTGGGAGCCTACCTCATACTGACAGACGTCAATTACGAACAAAAGACCCCATACGGGTACATCGATTACATACCCCCCGGTGAAAAGAAGGCCAGGGAGAAGGTCGAATGGGATATGATGAC
>JBFYMY010000095.1:0-4828 GCA_041304645.1 Thermoplasmatales archaeon | reverse complement strand
ATAAGGACGCCGAGGCACTGGGGCTCCGTTCGCTCGACAGGGTCAAGGTCACGGCGGCGAAGGAATCGGTGGTGTGCATAGTCGAACTGACCGGTTCGGTGGTCCTGCCAGGTTCTGTAGGTCTGCTCAAGAGAGGGCGGCAAAAGCTGGGTGTCGGACAGGACGATACGGTCAGGGTCACACCCGTCACCAGGCCCTTGTCGATAGAGCTCATAAAGAAGAGGCTCAACAAGGAGGAGCTTTCTACCGAGGAAATATTCGTCCTGGTGGATGAGATAACCAACCATCGGCTCTCGGATGTGGAGCTATCCGCTTTTGTGACCTCCACCTACATGCACCCCATGACCACCCGGGAGGTGACCGACCTCACCCTGAGCATGGTCAAGACCGGAGAGGTCATAGACATAGATGCGGAGCCCATCTTCGATTTCCACTCAATTGGCGGCGTCCCCGGTAACAAGGTCACTCTCATCGTGGTCCCCATCGTGGCGGCCGCCGGGCTGCACATCCCCAAGACATGCTCCAGGGCGATATCATCCGCCGGTGGGACCGCAGACATACTGGAGACCATAGCCAACGTAACCCTTCCTGGCTGGAGGATCAAGGAGATAACTGAGACCATAGGCGGGACCATAGCCTGGGGAGGGGGTGTTAACATCGCCCCTGCGGACGATATAATCATCAGGGCGGAGTACCCGCTGTCCATAGACCCGTATTCCCAGGTCATCGCCTCGGTCCTGGCAAAGAAGAAGGCCGTCGGGGCGGACTTCCTCCTCATGGACATCCCCGTGGGGGCCAATACCAAGGTCCAAGACCTGGACCTTGCAAGGATGTACTCCCGCGACTTCAGGGAGATAGGGGAGAGGATAGGCATCAAGGTCGAATGTGCCATAACGTATGGTGGGCAGCCTGTCGGCAGGAACATCGGTCCAGCACTCGAGGTCAAGGAGGCCCTGCAGGTACTGGAGGGAAGACCGCCCTCCACCTCCACACTTGAGAAGTCCATTGCCCTTGCCGGGATCCTGCTGGAGATGGGCGGTATCGCCGGGAACGGCAAGGAGGAGGCGAACAGGATACTCCGGTCCGGGAAGGCCCTGAGCAAGTTCTGGGAGATCATAGATGCCCAGGGAACGGAGCATAAGGAGATAACGTCCGAGGACGTCGTTCTGGGCAAGTTCTCCGAACCTGTATTCTCATCTTCCGATGGCTATGTGAGCTGTATCAACAACAAGACCCTCGTACGTATAGCAAGGGCGGCTGGATGCCCCTCGGACAAGCAGAGTGGGATCGTCCTATCCAAGAAGATAGGGCATCAGGTGGACAAGGGGGAGGAGGTCTTCAGGGTCTTTTCAAGCAACGAGCAGAAGCTCAAGCTCGCCGTCCAGACCGCAAGGAAGCTCTCCCCATTCCAGATAGAGGGCATGGTCCTTGAGAGGGTCCCTGCAGAGAGGGTCATCCATACTATATGAGGGCCGGTCCCTTGGACCGTCATCTACCGATCCAACCCGAGAAGGTCGGATATCTGGCCATCTATCCGCCTCATGTCCTCCTCGGATATTGAACCTAACTTCCGTTTGAGACGTGTCCGGTCCATGGACTTCATCTGAAATACGAGCGCTACGCTCTCAGTTCTCAGACCTGTCCCCTTGGTGGGCGCTATCACCTCGGTATGAGAGAATGCGGCCCTTGTTATCTGGGAGGTCAAAGGGACCATGGTGACGAGTCCATTGGCACTCCCGATAATGATCCCTGGCCTTGGGCCCTTCTGTTCGTGGCCTTTCCCTTCATGCAGGTCGACCATCCTGATATCTCCTTTCTTCATGAGGGCCTGTTCTCCATATCGGACAAGGAGGCATGTTCCCAAGGCTCATGCTCTAGCTTCATCTCCTCCAGCTCACTGTCGGTCGGTTCGAACAGGAACTGTTTCGCTCGCGAAATGCCAACCGATATCCGGGCCTCAGGATAGAATCCCTTCATCATGCGCACGTTCTTCATAGCGGTCATCGGGTCCTGTTGCCTTTCGAAAGCGAAGTATGCATAAGTAGCGGCAACCTCCAAAAGACTCGGTCTTAGGTCAATGAGCGCCCTTAACTCGCGAACATCGGCAGCCTCAATGTCCGACAGCATGGCGCTCGTTCTAAGCTGTTCGAGGTCTTGCTTGTGCGCATACATACCTCGGGTCAGGTCCGGAGAATATGGACCCCGGACATAAAGACCGTATTTGAATCCGGTCCCAACTCCTTTCAGCTGCAACAGGTAGACGATCTTTTGTACCACCAACTTATCCTGGAAACTGTCTACGGAGAGGCCTCCAAGCCCCAATTCCCTCAAACACGCGATGACCTTTCCGAAATCGCTCATTGCTTCTCACCACCATAACCGAGGAATCTCAGCAACCATGATCTCATCTGTTCCCATTCCATCATACCCTCCTTGGTTATCTGATAGGACTTAAGCTCTCTTTCTTCGATCCTGACATCCCATGACCTGATATAGCCCATTCGTTCCAGAGCTTTGAGGTTCGAGTAGAGCGCGCCATCGCTTAGCTGCAAGGCCGCCTTCAGCTCACGATATGTGGCACCTTCTGATCCAATGCCCGCAAGGTTCGATAGGAGCTGGAGACGTATCAGTGAGAATATGTCCGGATTCAGAGAGTGAGACCCATCCACCAACGTTAACAGGTCATCTTCCATTACGTGACTCCTTTCTGAGGGGAATAGGGATGTAGAAGTAGATAATCATTTTTACTAGAAAATCAAAAGTGAAAGTGGAAGTATAATGCAGCTGTTTATTGGAGAACCATTAAAATAGATAGGTATTGCTCAACAGGATGGTTCATACCGGAGGCGTTCCGAACGACCCCGTCCACCAGATCCGTCCTGAGAGACCTGTTGCCCAGGCCCAGCAGGTTCAAGCAGGTCCAGGAGAGCCTTCGCAGGAGCCGGGAGGGGGGCCTGCCCTCTTTCCTCTACGGTAAGGGTGAGATCCTAACGACGGAGAGGTGGAAGAAGGTCATAGAGAAGTACAATCCCCCGGAGCTCCTGGAGAGGATGGACAAGCTCGAGGGAAAGGCGAGACTTTCAAAGGCGAACGTTCCCGTGCCCCAGACCTATATCGTCTTGGAGACCGAGGACGACCTGTTGAAGTTCTCATCTTGGCTGGACAGGTGGGAGGGTGGGTTCGCCCTCAAACCCGCTTCAGGGCACGGCGGGGCCGGTATCGTTGTCATTGACAGAAAGGTATCAGGCTCCTTCATAAGGTCCTCAGGCAGGCTCATGGACAGGACGAGGCTGGTGGAGCATGCCTCAAAGATACTGACAGGGGCCTATTCAGGACTGCCGTCCGATAGGGCATATGCCGAGGAGCGCATCATCCTCTCCCGCAGTCTCAGGGAGATCGATACACCGGGTCTGCTTGACATAAGGATAGTGGCGCTGAGAGGTTTCCCGCTCATGGCAATGACCAGACTGCCCACTGACAGGTCCGGCGGCAAGGCGAACATCCATCAGGGTGCCATAGGGGCGGGGATATCGATATCGGAGGGCAGGATAATCTCTGCGACCCATCTTAGGCGTACGACCAGAAGGCATCCGGGCTCCGGAAGGTCCCTGGTGGGGTTCAGGTTCAATCTTTGGGACACGATGCTCGAGACAGCATCCACAGCGGCGGATGCCTCAGGGCTTGGCTATGTCGGCATCGATATGACACTTGACGACAGAAAGGGCATAATCGTCATCGAGGTCAACAAGAGGCCGGGGCTCGAGATACAGAACGCGAACGGTGCAGGGTTGCTGAAACGTATCCGCTGGGTCGAGAGACAGGTCAGGAAGTTGAAGATGGAACCTGACAGTATGGGACCGGGTATAAAGGCCGAGATGTCAAGAGGCTGGGACATCAATGGGTGGGAGAAGGAACGGAAGAAGGCAGAGGGCGGGGAGGAGTGACACCTAACCTCTCTTGGGTCCGCCTAGCTTGAGGGGTACTTCGCAGTAAGCGCATTCTCTACTTCTCCACCCGTAGAGCACACCGCAGACAGGGCATCTTTTCCTCATCCTGTTCCGTAAGGCCCTCAACCTCTGCCTGCCGTCCATGAAATAATAGAATACCATACCTATGAAGAACAGGATGAGGACCATCGCTGTTATCTGGAACAGCGGGTATGGGCCATCGGATGCCATCTCCTCTATCGGTTCGGTCGAATCGGTGTAGGATGTGATGGTTGCCTTGTCGTACTCGGTCGCAAAGGCCTGGAGCTCGAAGACCACGATGGTCCTGAAGTATTCGATGGGGAGAGAGATGATGAGAGTGGAATTACCCACGGATGTGCTCTGGGTCAGGTTGACCGCCGTAAGATTGTTCTCGAACGAGAGGATGGTGAACCCGTTCTTGAAGGTCAATGTGAGATCGGGATCGGTGGTGTCATAATGGGAGAGGTCCCCCGAGAAGTAGTATTCGTGGTCCTCATCGGACCTGATCCTTCCATAGACCTTCAGTGTTACGTTGATGACCTTCCCGTCCGAGCCGACCCTCAGCGAAGAGATGTCAATGTCAGGTCTGTCATCCGCTCTTACGAGATCGAAGGTCTCGAACGAGAAATAGATGACATCGCCCTCGGCATCCCTTTCATAGAGCTCGAAGGTGTCCCAGTCGAAAGCCTGTACAGGGAGGGTGACGATGGCCAAGAAGAGGACTGAAAAGATGAAGGACGCAGAGGCAGGACCTTTTCTTATCATCCACTACCCCTTGAATGGAAGGGATGACATCCTGATTAATCTTCCCTTCTCCCGAAGATATAGGCAATGAAACCCACCACAATTACCAGGATGAT